>JARGOJ010000428.1 GCA_029210225.1 Planctomycetota bacterium | reverse complement strand
GTGTCAAACCGTCGAGAACATCCCCGGTTATCGCCTCCAGTTCCTCGCCGTCTTTGGCACCTCCAAGGTGACGTCGAAGCATCTCGGCATGGCCATCGCCGCCTTCGAAAGAACCGTACTCTCTGGCGATTCTCCTTATGATCGCCACGAACGCGCCAAACCCTATCGCGAGTTGGACCTCAACGACGAAGACCTCGAACCTGAGATCCGTGATCGCGCTCAGAAATACCTCGCCGCTGCACGGGAAACACCGATGTCAAAGTCGGCTCTTCGTGGTCAGGCTCTCTTCTTTGGTAAGGCATCCTGCTCGACTTGTCACACAGGTTCGAACTTCACGGACGAGCTCTATTGGAACATAGGTGTTGGTATGGCCAAGAAGGACATTGATTGGGGTCGCTATGTCGTCACAAAGGAAGAAAAAGATCGCGGCGCCTTCAAAACTCCTGGGCTTCGGAATATCGCCGACAACGGACCGTACATGCATGACGGCAGTGACAAAACCCTCATGGATGTGGTTGAGTTCTACGATAAAGGCGGAGAGAAGAACAAATGGTTGAGCGATCGCATCAAGCCACTGAACTTGACCGCTCAAGAAAAGACGGATTTGGTGAACTTTATGCACGCTTTAAGCGGTCATGTAACACCCATCACCGAACCAAAACTGCCATAATCTCGGCTATCAATAGAGGAGGATAAACATGGAAGCCGGGGAATTGGCGCTTTATATCACCGCAATGCTCGCATCGACGGTGCTGCTTTGGAAAGGGGCCGACTGGCTGGTGGAAGCGGCCACAAAGATCGCACGGGTTTGGGGAGTCTCAGATTTGGTGATTGGCCTCACGGTCGTTTCTTTTGGTACCAGCGCCCCGGAATTCGCGGTCACGGTCTTTGGAGCCATGCAAGGGCACTCCAATATCCCTGTCGGCAACGTCGTGGGATCGAACGTCTTTAATCTCGGCTTCATTCTCGGCACTTGCGCCGCCCTGGTCGGGCTCAAGACCACCTCGGTCATCGTCTACCGCGACGGCATTTTCCTCATATTCGTCACCTGCCTGCTACGATTCTTCCTCCAAGATCAGGCCCTCGACCCCTGGGAGGGCGTTGTCCTCTTCAGCATGTTGGTCGCTTACAACGTCTTCCTCTTTACGCGTAAAGAGATCGACCTGGACGACGATGAAATGGCTGAAGGAGTCGCTGATAAGAGCGACTATGTTTGGCTTCTCATTGGAATCATTGCTGTTGTCGCAGGTGGAGAGTTAATGCTCTACGGCGCCAAGGGCATCGCCAAGGGCTTTGGCATCTCCGACTGGCCGATCGCCGTCACCTTCGTGGCTGCGGCGACCTCGCTGCCTGAACTCGCAACCTCTATGATGGCCATTTATCGTGGACAGCATGGCCTCTCGGTGGGCAATCTCATCGGGAGTGACCTCTTCAACCTGCTTGGAGTGCTAGGTGTGGCTGGCATGCTCGGTCCCTTGTATCCAGACACCGCAGCGCTCCACAGCACGACGCTATTAATCGTGATGGTTTGTGTGGTTGTGCTCTTCATGAGAAGCGGATGGAAGGTCGGGAAGTTCGAGGGAACGGTCCTCGTTGTTGGAAATCTGATTCGTTGGGTTTTTGACTTTATGGGCTCGGGCTCGGGTCCTGCATCCTAGAAAATTCCAGCATTTCTGGTTTTTTCAACCCGTGATATCGCCCTAAACTCTTGGAGCGAATCAGACCATTGTCGAGCTAGGCTTGACTTTGGGTGAGGCACAGTGGTACTCTCACCGGCCTATATTGCCTATGGACGAGTCTTCAATTCTATTGAAGAAGCACAGTTAGGAAGTTTCTGATACTTCTTGCCGTCTCAAATCTACTTAATCGCCTATTAGTTGGGCATGGGGTTCATTGAATGAAAGCTTCTGACCTCTTCATCAAATGTCTGGAAGAAGAAGGCCTTGAATACGTCTTCGGAGTTCCAGGTGAAGAAAACGCTGACTTCGTTTGGTCACTCAAAGACTCTGACAAAATCAAGTTTGTCCTCACCCGTCACGAACAAGGCGCTGCCTTCATGGCCGACGTCTATGGCCGTTTGACTGGAAAGCCAGCTGTGTGTCTTGGAACGCTCGGCCCCGGCGCGACTAACCTGACCACAGGTGTCGCCGATGCAAACATGGACCGCGCTCCTTGTATCTGTATCACCGGCCAGGCTGACAGCCGACGTCAGCACAAAGAAAGCCACCAGAACATGGACGTCGTGGGGATGTTCAAGCCCATTACTAAGTGGTCTCAGGCAATCATTCACCAAAACAACATTCCTGAAGTGGTTCGCAAAGCTTTCAAGCTTTCGCAAACCGAGAAGCCTGGCGCTTGTCACATTGAATTAGCCGAAGATATCGCGGCGCTCGATGCGACGACGAAGCCAATCACTCCGCAACGCGTACGCCGCCCTGGGCCCGACGATAAGATCGTTGATGCTGCTTGGGAAGTGATCAAGAATGCTCGCAAACCAGTAATCATCGCTGGTAACGGCTGTATTCGGAAGCGCTCTTCGTCTCAACTCCGCTCTTTCTGTGAAAAGACTGGCATCGGTGTGATCAGCACATTCATGGGTAAAGGCGCCGTCGACTATGAAGACGACTATTGCCTCATGACTGTGGGTCTCCAAGCTCGCGACTATCCTAAGTTAGCGATCGAAGAGTCTGACTGTGTGATCTGTCTTGGTTACGACCTCGTCGAGTATCACCCACGTCTCTGGAATGTAAACGCTGATAAGACAATCATTCATATCGACTTCCTCCCTGCCGAGGTTGACGAGAACTATCGTGTCGACGTTGAGATTGCTGGTGACCTCGCTCACACGCTATGGATGCTCAACGAGCGTTGCGATCGTGATAAGCCAGAATACGATCTCGATAGCCAGAAGAAGCTTCGCGCTAAGTTGCTCGAAGACTTCGCTATGGAGAAGGACGATGACGCCAAGGGCGACATGGGCATCAAGCCCCAGAAGATCCTCTGGGATGTTCGTGAAGTCATGGGACCCAAGGATATCCTTCTCTCTGACGTTGGCGCCCACAAAATGTGGATCGCTCGCTACTACCAGTGTAACGAGCCTGGTACATGCTTGATCTCTAACGGTTTCTGCACCATGGGCTTCGCTTTCCCAGGTTCTATTGCGGCTCAACTCGTCTTCCCTGATCGTAAGGTTCTTTCGATCAATGGTGACGGTGGCTTCATGATGAACGTCCAGGAAATGGAGACAGCTCGTCGCTTGAATTCCAATATCGTCGCTATGGTCTGGCAAGACGGTGGTTACGGATTGATCAAGTGGAAGCAAGACAACCACTTCAACGGCCACACTGAGCTTAGCTTTGGGAATCCTAATTGGGTCCAACTCGCTGAAGCTTTCGGCTGGACTGGAATCTGGGTTGACGACTCTAAGGAGCTCAAAGGAGCCCTCGAGAAAGCGTTTGCCACTGAAGGACCAGTGCTTCTCGCATGCCCCGTTGACTACCGTGAGAACGGCAAGCTAACAGCGCGCCTCGGGAACATCGCTGTCTCTATCTGATTCTTTCAGAAAGTAGACTGTCGAAAAAGACAAAAGCCCTGATTCTCCTAGTTGAGGATCGGGGCTTTTGTCTTTTTTCCAATATCTTCTCCGAGGGAAGTCGCGTCCTGATAAGGAGTACCCAGTGTTGCGCCGAATGTACGGGATTGACCGTTCCACGGTTCTCGTGTGGGAGCTGGGGCTTGGCCCTGTTAAAATGCTGTCGGTGGAGAAAGACTGATTGGGAGTGCTAGAGCTCTCGATCACGGAGAAAACGATCCCATGAAAACAAAACCGATGCTCATAGGGATCACCCTTCTCGTCGCAGTCTCCGGCGCCCTCTATTTCCTTCTCATCGCGAGTCATGAGCAAGACAAGCCCGCGAAAGTATCTGCATCGGGGAAGAGAGTTTTAAGGAAGAAAAACAGCCCGGGACGAATTGACCCTGGAGAGAATGCTGACGCAAGGAGGGATGAGAAGAATAAGACGCCTAAGGCGAAAGCAAAGATGTCTGACGAAGACATCGTGAAGGCTCACGACTCTGAAAAGGCACGCAGGGACTGGGAGGCAAAGAAGAAGAAAGAGTCGGGAGCCAATCGCCTAAAAAACGGTTGGAATAAGAAGAAAAAGGCGAGGAAAGGCTTCTCAAAAAAGAAGCTGAGCGCAGAGGACAGAAAGCGCTGGACCAAGTGGGCCAAGGCAAAGAACGCTTATCTCGAACCGAAACGACTCACGATTCATGCTCGTATTGTCGATGCAAGTCAGGTTGCGATACCCGGTGCTCGGGTTCTTCTGCGAGGCAGCGCGAAACTTCCTGACCAGGCCCAAAATATCGAAACGAGGACCAATGACGAGGGGCAATTCACTCTTTCAGGAACGCGGTATCAATTCCATTTGACTATCGAGGGGCCGCCGGGATTTATTGGCCAAACTCTTCTAATACCGTGGACGGACGCGTCAGAAATTGACCTGGGGACTATTGTGCTCGTAGGCAGCACAAATCTGACCGGGTTCGTCGAGGGCCCCGACGGTACGGTGGTCTCAGGGGTGACCGTGAAGTTGTTTGCCGTGAACGATTACCCAGCCTATTCCCGGGCAGAGAACGTCGCGTACACGCCACGACGTGCCAACCCCATAGCGACTGTTCAAACAAACAACGCTGGCCAATTCACGCTGATCGCCCCAGCCGGAGAGAGCGTTATCATCGCAGAAAAGAATGGCTTTCGATCATCCGAGGTTTTCAGGCTCACTGCGAAGGTGGATCGCTCTCGAAATCAGACTCTAAGGCTGCGCCGTGGCCAAGACGTGATGGTCATTGTAAAAGACCAGGCAAACAATGTCCTCGCCGGATCTGAGCTACGCTTAGTGCGCTTTGGAGAGCTGTACAATCCCGACTGGAAGCAACCCGTCTTAGCCTCCGGGACGAGTAATTCAGAGGGGCGCGTCTTGTTTAGCAACCTGACTTTTCAGCGTTACCAAGTCGCTGTTTTAATTGACAACGACGCGCCTAGCTGCCAAAACTTCCAAGTGAACTTTGAAAACCCTGCCGAGATCACTGTTGTCGTACAACGCTCGGTGCAGGTCAAAGGTCAATTGAAATCGAATTCACAAGACTCACCACTGCAGGGAGCGGGAATACTGGTCTATCGAGAGGGAGCCGATGGACTCCGAGATCGCCGACAGATAAATGCGAAGGTCGCTGTTGGGGGCGACGGACGATTCGATCTGGGCAAGTTTCACACTGGTCGTTACGTGTGTTTTATTCAGCCGGGCGCGGGGTTCTTCTCTGCGACGAAGCACTTCGAGGTAGCTTCCGGTGCTGCGGATCTCGATTTGGGCATGATTGAGTTACGTGCACTCACAACACTGAAAGTCCAAGTCCGTGACGCTCAAAGCAAAGGAATTAAAGGTTGCCATTTTCTAGTCTCAACCTCCAATTTTGACGAGTCCCGTTTTGCAGATAGCTCCGAGGCGAGGGCGATCACCGATTCTGACGGCAAGGCTTCACTTATCAATATGCCCAGCGGCCAAGTCGTTGTGGCGGTCCTCGATGCCCTCCAACAGGTACTCTGCTACAAAACAATAGAGCTCTCTACTCAGTCCGATCAGGCCGTCGTCATCAATGTTTCTGGTGACGTGGGAGAGCTTCACGGTACGGTGATCGTCGGGGCCGGGGAGACTTTTCGTGGGGGACAACTAGAGTTGAAACCTGAGGGAACTCATGTTGCGGGGCTTTCAATATCCGTGCCGGCGACCGGCATCTATCGCAAAGAGGCTATCCCTATAGGCACCTATTCCGTGGCGTTTGTTCCGACGGGACAGATAGAGCGGATACGATTGGATCCTGTGACGATTTTCAAGAATCGAGATTCAGAGCGAGACTTTACCTTGCCGTCACCGGATCACTGACCCGCTAAATACTTCCTTAGCTGCTGAGCTTGCGCTCTCGCCATGGGCGCCGAATTATGCTGGGGATCGTGCCTAATGAAGTAATCTAGATCTTCTAAGGCGGCGTGATATTGCTTCGCTGAATTTCGTGCGGAGGCTCGGTAGAAATACCGCAGCGGAGTGTTTGGGTCGAGTTCAATGGATCGGTCGTAGGCTTTCAACGATTCAGGGACCTTATTCAATTGTAGTTTTACCAGTCCAGCGAAGAAGTGGGCTTGAGGGTTCTCCGGTTCGAGCATACAGAGCCGGTCAAAGTCTCTCTCGGCTTCCGCATTCTTTGATTCCGCGAGATAGACCTCTCCACGGAGTCGCAATGCCGGAGTAAATTTGGCATCAATGCTAAGAGCATGGGTGCAAAGCTCCGAGGACTTTTTATTCTCAGCCTCTCTGCGAAAAAAACGCGCCTGCGCATAGTAAACGGCGGCGGACGGTTGAATTTCTTCGGCTAAACCTAAGTCGCTTTGGGCTAACTTATTTTGGCCCTCCGTGTGGTAAACCCGAGCGCGGGTGCAGAGTATCTTGACTTTGAATGCCTTCAGACTGTCCGCGATATTCAGAAAGGACTGACCCCGACTCCATGAACTAGAGAGATCGGCGAATTTAAGAGCTTTGCTCAAGTCGAGGATGGCGTTCGGAAAGCTCTGAGTTTCAATGTTCATAGTCCCCAGGGCAAAGTAGGCTTGGGCGTTGGTCGCGTGCGGCTGCAACACAGCATCGAGATCTTTGGTCGCGCCCGTGAAATCTCCTCTCATCGCCCGCGCAAGCCCCTTAAAGTAAAGGGCCTGCTTATGACCAGGATCAAGGGATAAAACTTGTTCGAAGTCCGAGCGAGCGTCGCTGGATTGTTTTGTTTTCTAATAGCCCACGCCTCTCAAGAAGTAGGCGTCCCGCGAGCGAGGGTTTCGCTTAATGACATCAGTAAGTGTTGAAATGGCCAAGTTATATTTTTTTAGCTGAAGCGCGCAGAGGCCCTTTTGCAGTTTCGCGCCTTCCAAAGACGAAGTGTAGTCTTCAATGCTATCGAGTTCTTCAATGGCTTCATTGAATTGACTGGCCTCAATCAATTCCTGTGCTTTCGCAAAATGAGTGTATTCATTCTTCTCTTTACTTTGCTTTGATAAAGAAAGGAGCTGAGTTAAGGCATCTGTGACAGTGAAAATTTGCTCGCTTTGTCCGTTCTTCTTTAATTGAATGAAATGAAGTGAGTAAAGAATTGAAACACGACCAGGGTTTTTAGCCAGAGCGCGTGTTAGAAGAGCCTCTGCTTCATCGAAAGCACCAGCCTCCTCTAAGATTTCTGATGCCCGGAGCTGTTCGTCGAGGGAGGTCTTGGCCCTGACATTGACCGCTGCCTTGATCGTTTGAACGATCTCAGCCTTCGGTCGCCCTCGTCTGAGCAGGCTTCGAGCTGCGGCGAACTCGGTCAGCGTCTTCTTCCGGCGCTGCACCTCAGCCTCCGCTGTGGCCCGGGCGTCCTTCTCTGCCT
>JARGOJ010000427.1 GCA_029210225.1 Planctomycetota bacterium | reverse complement strand
GTCCATGATTGGGGCGGCATGATTGGAATGGTCTACGCTTCGCGGCATAAAGAGAGAATCAAGCGCCTCGTCGTCACGAACACCTCGGCTTTTCATTTGCCCAAAACGAAGTCCATGCCGCTCTCGCTAAATATGGCCAGAAGCTGGATGGGGGCCATTCTTGTCCGTGGTTTTAATGCATTCTCCAGGGGCGCTAATCGCTATTGCGTCACGCGGAAACCAATGCCTCCTAAGGTCGCTGCGGGATACCTGGCCCCTTATGATTCCTGGGAGAATCGCATTGCAGTCCATCGCTTTGTTCAGGACATTCCACTGAAAGAGGGTGACCGGGGCTACGATTTAGTCTCGAATGTCGAAGCGCAGCTCGACTCGATGAAAAGCATTCCTAAGATCATTTTCTGGGGAGAGAAGGACTTTGTCTTCGATGATCATTTTCTTCAAGGATGGCTTGAGCGTTGTCCTGAGGCTGTAGTGCATCGCTACCCAGATTGCGGACATTACATTCTTGAAGACGCTGGGGATGAAATCATTCCTCTCATTCGGGATTTCTTGAAGCAAGAGAGTCCAGCCGACCAGCCGAGCGCCGTGACGGAGTCGAACTCATGACCGTCTCTGAGGCGAAAGTCGTCGTCAACATTGCCAAGCATCTTCCAGAAATGGCGAAGCGACTGCCCTATCACAAGGCGGTGGTCTTCCCGGAAGGGCGAGACAAGCAGGGGCGTGTGACTTACACACACTACACTTGCGCTCAGTTAAATGAGAAAAGTGACATCATCGCCGCCGGCCTGGTCAAGGTTGGGATCACCCGAGGTGTTCGTTCGGTGCTTATGGTGAAGCCATGCCTCGATTTCTTTGCGTTGACCTTTGCCTTGTTTAAAATTGGCGCTGTTCCAGTTCTTGTCGACCCTGGAATGGGGACTAAGAATCTCGGGCAGTGTTTAGCAGAGGCTCAGCCTGAAGCCTTCATTGGAATTCCTAAGGCCCACGTCGGTCGAATTCTCCTGGGTTGGGGCAAGAAGACCTTAAAAACCTTGGTGACGGTCGGGTCCAAGCTCTTTTGGGGAGGTTATACGCTCTCGCAGATTGAGGCTCTAGGGAAAGCCGCAGGGCCTTTTCAAATGGCCGAGACCCAGAGCGAAGACATGGCGGCCGTTCTCTTCACCAGCGGCAGCACAGGGGTCCCAAAGGGAGCCGTCTATAGCCATGGGAACTTTGCGGCTCAAGTTGAGAGCTTGAAAGATACTTATCACATCGAACCCGGAGAAATGGACCTCGCGACCTTTCCGCTTTTTGGGCTCTTTGGTCCTGCCCTTGGAATGACGACGATCATTCCAGATATGGACGCGACGAAACCCGCTGAGGTCGATCCGGAAAAGATAAACGAAGCGATTCAGAATTTCGGCGCCACCAATATGTTCGGCTCCCCCGCGCTCCTCAATCGAGTCTCCAGCTATGGAGTCAAGCACGGTTATCAATGGCCATCGCTGAAGCGCGTGATCTCTGCAGGGGCTCCGGTGCCTGGAGATGTCTTGGACCGGGTTCACAGTATGCTTGGCGATGACGTCGAGGTTTTTACCCCGTACGGCGCCACGGAGTCGCTTCCGGTTGCATCCATTGGGAGCCGGACTATTGTCGCTGAGACCTTTGTGAAAACTGGGGAAGGCAAAGGCGTTTGTGTTGGGGCTCCGGTCGCCAAGGTTGAAGTCCAGATCATTAAAATAAGCGATGATCCCATTGAGAGTTGGTCGGAGGACCTGCTTGTTTCAAAAGGAGAGATTGGAGAAATCATTGTTCGTGGACCACGGGTGACGCGCAGTTATTTCAATCGTGACGCGTCCACGAAGATCTCCAAAATTGTTAGAGAGGATGGGTCGTTTCACCATCGAATGGGAGACCTTGGATACTTCGACGAT
Source organism: Planctomycetota bacterium (assembly GCA_029210225.1). Taxonomy (GTDB): domain Bacteria; phylum Planctomycetota; class J058; order J058; family JARGOJ01; genus JARGOJ01. The sequence goes on along the minus strand of JARGOJ010000427.1, from coordinate 5,562 downwards.
CAGGGGCGATTATGGTTTTGCGGGCGCAAGTCTCACAGAGTGGTGACGAAAGCTGGCTGCCGATTTACTGTGCCCTGCGAGGGAGTCTTTAACACCCACCCAGGAGTCTATCGAAGCGCTTTGGTTGGACCGGTGGTAAACGGCGCGGTAAAGGCAGTGCTCTGCGTGGAATTAAATAGCGAGCCCGCCGCCCTGAAGCCATTAGATGCACTTCGCAAAGAGCTGCTTGAATTGGGACAAAGCCGAGACAGCAGTTCATTCATCGACACGATTTTATTTCACCCTTCTTTCCCCGTTGATATTCGCCATAACTCGAAGATCTTTCGAGAGAAATTAAAAGTTTGGGCCGAGGGAGAATTGAAATGAAGGCGCTGGTCACTGGGGGAGGCGGCTTTTTAGGAAAGGCCATTGTCAAGCAGTGGCTCGCCCGAGGCCATGAAGTTCGCAGCTTTTCGAGGGGGAAATACCAAGAACTGGAAGAGCTCGGCGTGGATTGTCGACAGGGTGATTTAGCAAATCCTGAGGCCGTTTCAGAAGCGATCAAAGGCGTGGATATAGTCTTTCACACAGCGGCCTTGCCCGGTATCTGGGGGCCCTATGAAGACTTCTATAATACCAATGTTAAAGGCACTGAGAACGTGATCGCGGCGTGTCGAGCCCACGGAATCGATAAGCTCGTCTACACAAGCTCCCCGAGTGTTGTTTCAAATGGGCAAGACTTAGAGGGAGTCAATGAGTCTCAGCCTTACGGTGAGAGCTTTGAAGCCTATTACCCACAGACAAAAGCCATGGCTGAAAAGCTCATTGTCGCGGCGAACGACGATCAATTGGCGACGGTCTCACTGCGTCCCCATCTCATTTGGGGACCGGGAGATCATCACATTATTCCTCGTCTGATACAGCGATCAACGGCGGGCAAACTCAAGCGAATTGGATCGAGCAATAAATTAGTCGACACAATCTACATTGACAACGCGGCCGAAGCGCACTTGTTAGCGGCGGACAAGCTCTCTCCAGGGGGTGCGATCGCTGGCAAGGTCTATTTCTTAAGCCAGGATGAGCCGGTCCCTTGCTGGGATATGATTAACCACTTCCTCACGGCGGCGGATGCGCCATTGGTTACCAAGACTGTGCCATTGCCGATTGCCTACTTTGTGAGTTGTTGCATGGAAGCTGTGTACACGATCTTCGCCATAAAAAAAGAGCCACCCCTGACGCGCTTTGTTGTTCATCAATTTTCAACGGCGCATTGGTTTGATATTTCGGCAGCGAAGAACGACCTTGGTTATGTGCCGAAAATTAACAATGAAGAAGGATTGAAACGCCTGAAGGAATCACTTCAGGGACAAAAGTAGCGTGGTCCGCTCACTTTTTCTTCTTCCTGAAAAACGGCTGGAGAATTGCGCGGACTGGCTTTAGCGCTGGTTTTCGCATGATAGAGAGCGCCCATTTTTCGCCGCGAGTTAAGATGTCAACATCCTGCGCAAAGGCGCTTGCGGCTTTATCTTTCCGAATCGCTGGATTGGCGATGAAGCGAAGTAAATCCTCACCTAGATTTGACCATGCATAGTGATTTCGGGCGAGCTTCTGAGCCTTTAGGCTGGCGGCTTCAATGTGTTCCGGATGGTCGAGTAGGTCATGAGTGAGGGCTTCGAGTGCCTCGGAGTCACTGGGATCAAGGCTCCAGCCAGCGCCGTGCTCTTTTATAGGTTCGGCCAATTCAGCGTAGTCTCCGTAAAGGATAGGGAGTCCGAGGCCGAGGTAGTGCGGTGTGCGGGTTGTCAGGGCCAGCTCTCTTTCAACATTTTTCTCCATGAGTTCGACGGAGACCGAGTGTTGGCGAAGCTCGTGGTTCAGGCTGTTGAGGGTCATATATTCCTTAAGCGTCGCCCGCGGTGACTTATTGAGTTGTCGCTTTATTGTTGCAAAGCGAGCGGTGTCGGCGCTGTTAATGTGATGACTACCCCCAATCCAAACAAACTGTCCTTGTTTTCGCTCCTCAAGGACCCTCAGTATCGTAGAGATGGCTTGACTAGGATTCTGCCAGGGATAGAGTCCTCCGGCGTAGACAAAGCTTGGTTCACTTGGATGCTCCTTCGGCATAATCCAGTCGTCGTGGACTCCCAGGGGCAGATAACTCAAGGGAGAGGGCTGAAGGAGGTCGTAGCCGGCCATGATCATTGATTGACGAAAGTACCATTGCTGTCGCTTGCCGCCGCAAATGAGAAAGTCGGCTTTGGCGAGGACTCGGGTTTTTCTAAGGTAGAGGTTTCTAAGAACGGCGGGGTCTTGCTCTGAGGAGAGAGCACCTTCGACAAGAACGGGTCCACAGAGGTCGAGTATGCTTGGGCAATCGGGCCACCAATTGTCAGCAGCGCTTGACCAATTGGAACAGAAGAGAACGAGGTCGGGTTTCACTTCCTTGTATATGGTTTTTTGAGATCGGTCGCTGAAATTGAGGGCGAGGAGCTCCTCGGGGAGGATGTCTTTGAATTTCTTCCCAAGGTAGGTATGAAGTGGGCAGGAAACGAAGACTTCGTGACCATCACGTTTAAGGATGGTGCTTAACTGGAGGGCGCGGATACCTCCTCCCGATGCGGGGATGTCGACGAGAGGAACGATGTCTGCAGCGAAAAGTAAGACTCTGGCCATTCAGCTTGCTTTCTTGGGCGCTAGGGGCTGCAAGAATGACAATAGCTTGTCGATTCGACAAGAGTAAGAAGTCTAGAATCTAGAAAAATTGGGCCTTCGCTGTCTATTCGATCTGGCATACTGTTTGCGATAGGTTGCTGATTCTATAATTTTTCGGGAGCATGACCGGGATCCCCCAAAGGGCATCTTGGCTCATCAAGCTGTGATTTATGTCGTCGAAGGCTGTCTCAAACGCCAATTTCCCTTCTTTTCCCCTCACCCGTTACTTCTTCATAACGGGCATCCTTGTTGCGTTTGTCCCGCTCTTTTTTGGCGGGCTCTTCAATCGAGATATGAGGCAGGAGCTTTCTGTGGAAGGGGAGAAGCTCTCTAAGAAACTCGTCGCCGATTTGTCGGTCAAAGTTGCTCGGCGATTTAAGCAGCAATACCGACGCACTGGCAAAGCGGTGGACCTTAGCTCTTACGACGAGCGGCGCAAGTTTGAGATATGGCTCAGCAAAGAGCTTGGAGACTTTGACACCGAGGCTGTCTACTTCATCCGAAATGATGGAAGCCTTGGCTTCTCGTCTCGTGAGAATCAACAAGCCCGCGAGTGGCGTGAAGATCCAATCCTTCAAAACTTCATGATTCAGCTCGGCTTTCCCTATATGCCCTCTCGCTATAGTTACCCCTATCTGGGAGACGAGCAGTTTAAGAAAGCCCTTGCTGGGGACTTAAGTAGCACGGTCAAACCAAGGGATGTTTGGAAGTTCAATCGTCCTCGACGACCTCGTTCGAGCTACGGACGCAATTTTTGGAGCAATCGCCGCCACAAGCCTCGCCGTGGTCGGCGCGACCATCGGGGACGTCGAGACTCTGAACGGGGTGCACGATCCGACGGTCAGTCAGATCGTGGGTCGGTTTCTCCGTCTCTCGTCAAAAATAAAGATCCATCGTCAAAGGCAGAGAGATCGGGCCGCAGACCGCCGCCTCCAGAACACGAGAAGGATGGAAAAGAGAAGAAGGAGAAATTTGAAGAGAGCTTCGCGCCACCATGGGAGCAAGCGAGGCATTTCATGCTGGAAGTGTATGTGCCCCTTGAGGTCGTGACTGCGGACCAAGCTGAGGCTCCGCAAAAGCTTGGGGTGATCAAAGTTCATATTGAATTGGCGCGCTTAGTCAAGATTGTTCATTCAGCCTCCTCAGAATTCACAATTTATTTCATTATTGGCATTTTGACGCTGATGCTCTCGCTCTATCTTTGGATTCGTAAGGCTGAAAAGACGATCAATGAGCGGACAAATGCCCTTGTGGGTGCCAATCAACAATTGCGTGAACTCTCGTCCGATTTGGAGAAGCAAGTCGAGCAGCGTACACGTGAATTGGTGCAAACCAAGAATCTCGCTAGCTTGGGCCAATTGAGCGCGGGAATCGCCCATGAGGTATGCAATCCAGTCGCATCGATCGCCTCTTGCGCCGAAGGACTATTGAAGACTCTTAAGAAAACAGAGGATTTAACGGAGCCAGAGACGATTGAAGAGTTCGATGAGTATCTAAAAATCATTCGTGACGAGGCGTTTCGCGTCAAGGACATCACCCGCAACCTCCTCGACTTTTCTCGGCGTGGGCAACCCCGAGGGTTTACGATGGTCGATCTCCGTAGTGTTCTCGACGCTATGGCGCGATTGCTCTCCCACCGACTCGCTCGGGAGGAGAAAACTCTGGTCATTGATCTTGGGGAAGGTCCAGTCAACATTATTGGAGACGACGCGAGCCTACGGCAAATGGTCCTCAATATTACTCTCAACGCGGTTGATGCGATTGGGAAGGATCAGGAGATCCGTTGGACCATGCTCGACACTGAAAAGGAAATCGAGCTCTATTGTGACGACGAGGGGAGCGGATTTTCCGACGCTGACCTCGATGTGGCGCTTGAACCCTTCCACACAGGCAAGCCGGTGGGACAAGGAACGGGCTTGGGATTGTCTATTGCCGATTCCGTCGCTCGACAGCACGGCGGCCGCATTGAGTTAACGAATCGCAGTGACCGCCGCGGAGCCCGCGTCGTGGTTGCGTTATCTAAAGAATCAAGCCCTGACATGGAGTCAATGAATGAGTCGTCGGAAGACTAAACATCGTGTGCTCATCATCGACGATGAAACGACCCTTAGGAAGATCCTAAGCCGGGAAATCGGCAAAATGGGTTTTGACACGCTCCAAGCTGAGAATGGTGATGTTGGCCTTCAGGTCATGGAGAAAGAGGACATCTCAGTCGTCCTCCTCGATCTCAAGATGCCTGGGCGTCCGAGTTTGTCAGTGTTGTCGGAGATTCGTGAGCGCTGGCCCTTAGTCGAGGTCATTATCTTAACGGGTCACGGGACAGTCGAAACCGCCATTGAAGCGATGCGAATTGGCGCCTACGACTACCAACAAAAACCGTGTCACCTCGATAAGCTCGAAGCCCTTATTCACAAAGCGATTGATAAGCAGAGCCTCGTTGAAAGAAACAACGCTCTCCTTTCTGTCGACTCCTCGGACGGAATCATTGAATGGGGGCATAGCGAAGCGTTAAACCGGGTTCGTCACGACCTCCAAAAGGTGGCGCCGACGGATGCTCCGGTGCTGATATTGGGCGAGAGCGGAACGGGAAAGGAGCTTATCGCGAGAGAGTTGCACAATGCTAGCAAGGTTTCCTCGGGGTCCTTCGTCGTCGTCAACGGGGGTGCCATTCCCCCAAGTCTTGCAGAGAGCACACTCTTTGGTCATGAGCGCGGCGCGTTTACCGGTGCCCACCAAAGAAAGCTAGGGATGGTTGAGCTGGCGGACAATGGCACCCTCTTTCTCGATGAACTTGGGGAGTTGACCATCGGTTGCCAAGCCAAGCTGCTGAGGTTCTTACAGTTTGGAGAGACGCTCCGAGTTGGCGCTACT
>JARGOJ010000426.1 GCA_029210225.1 Planctomycetota bacterium | reverse complement strand
CAAGCAATGGGCAATCTTTGGAAATATGAAACTGACAATCGAAGATCGGCTCGGCCTTGTAGCGATCACCCCAAAAGTCTGAAGCGCTCTCCTTCTCCGGCGGCCTCACCTCGACAAATCGCGTCGTCTGACCAGTCGAAGCCTCTTCTAATTGACGCTTTGGCAGCGGAGCCGCGACGGTCTCCTGACCTGAGAGGTCTATCTTGACGGCCGTCACCGCCTGGCTTAGCGCTTTACTCGATTCAGGCGTGTATTTTTTGAAAGGCTTGGGCGTTGGAGGCTCTTTTTCGAGAGTTAACTTTGTGGGTTCACTCGGCGTCACCGACTTATCCAAAGCCAGTCTCAACGAGGCCTCAAGCTCCTTTACCCACTTAGGGTCGTTAATCACTTCCCCAGTAAAAGCTCCCTCAACAATTGTTTGAATGGGACCCAGCGCTTCCTGACAGATTCTTAAAGGATCCCCCCTCAAAGTTGATCCCGATCGAGATAATGGCAATAACATTTGCTCAAGCAAACGACTGCTCGCCTGAAGCGTCTCCAATTGAAGCGCCGATGCTGTGCCCTTTAAAGTGTGCAAGACAACGAAGAGATCCTTGGTCTGTTCTTCATCGCAGAGCGGTCCCTTTACGGCCGCTTTGTACCTCTTTATTAACGAGGTCCCTTCTTCAATAAAGTATTGCAGCAACTCCGGATCATCTAGCACAGACAGCCCCTTCTATTCTTCATCAGCCCAGATCCGCCAGGACCTTCTCTAAGGCCACAATCAAATGTTCCGCAGACTGCATCCTATCCTCAGGCTCCTTCTCCAATAGTCGCATCACTATGTCGGAGAGTTCTCTTGAAATAGGACTGTAACGCTCATGAAGAGGAATCGGTTCTTGCATCATGTGAGCGCTAATAAACTCTTGAGCGCTCTCCGCCTCAATCGGGAACTCCCCGCTCAGAACTAAATACATCATGACCCCAAACGAATAAAGATCGCTGCGTTGATCGAGGGGTAAATCCGTCGCTTGCTCCGGTGATAAATACTCGGGCGTCCCAGTCACTGTCCCCGCCATGGAGCGGTATATCTTCTGCTCGAACGAGCTTCTATCGAGGATCCTGGCAATCCCAAAGTCCATCAACTTCGCGGTGTTATCTTTGTAACTCACCAAGATGTTCTCAGGCTTCAAATCGCGGTGCAGAATGCCCGCCTTATGAGCCGCCCCCAAACCCTTCAGGACATCAATGAAAATGGGCAAGGCAATCGACGCCGGCACAATGTCCACTTCCTCTAAAATGTCCATCAATTCTCGGCCGTCAAAGAACTCCATCGCCAAGAACATCGAGCCGTCTTGAGTATCCCCAGCATCCTTAATCGTGACCACATTCTCATGATCGAAGAAGCTCATCGCCAAGATCTCTCGGTGAAAACGCCCCAGAGCATCTTCATCGCGACGTTTATCAGGAGGCAACAGCTTCAGCGCAATGGGCTCGTCCAAGTCGTCATGCTCGGCATAGAACACAATGCCCATGCCTCCCTCACCGATCTTTCCGAAGACATGGTAGCCCGCAATGACCCGATCTTGCATGGCCCCCGCCGAGCTTAGCCAAGGCGGCATCTCGAAGCGAGGCGTGTTTTGTGTTTGAAACGCGGTGTTCGCCGTCAGAATCTTCGCCGCGACCGCAGGCTGGACGACGCTGGTCCCCCGTCCGTTGGCCGAGAGCGTCTCTGGCTCCCAGAGCAATGGGATTTCAGGTTCAGTCTCAATACGACGCTCTTCGCGAAAAACCTCTGTTTGAGCATGAAGCTCAGGGTTTCCAAGCTGGATAACCTCCGTCGCCGAGCAGTGATGCTTCAAGGACCGACGAAAGCGAGAGAGGAGCTTGGCTTGCTGACGCTCGATGCAATCGTGGGCCTCAGAGCGTAAGCGCCGGTGCTCCGGCTCACTCACCAGACCCTGATTGAGAAGAATTCGGTCGAGGGAGTGACCTCCCGGGTCCGACTCGTAAACCTCAACCGCTTGATCGAGGGCCCGGAGGTCGACAGACTTCATCTTCTTAAGGCACTCAAGGTGTATCGCTTGAGCCAAAGAACGACGCGTTCGCTGAACCAACGCGAAGACTTTTTGCCCCTGACGGGACGTAATCTGACTTGTTTCAACAAGATTCGCGATGAATCGGGCGCGCTGACCGCGAGCGCGATCATGCTGGGAGAGCAACCCAATAACTTGACCGCGCTCCAACATCCCAAGCGCAATCAGTGCTCGACCAGCAAGCAGATCGGCATAATCGATCATGATCGTTCAAAAACCTTCCAATCTCCACATATCATTACCCATCCTAATCATAATCTCTCGTTTGTTCGAAAGGGTTCTTCCACAGACTTTTTCTGACTCCTTTCTCCCACCCGATCCAAAGTCGCGCTTGACGCGGGGCAAGGCTCGGCTAAACTCCCTCCGAACTTTTGAATTTTGAACAGTCAGGCCAAGCCCGACCGTCTTGCAAAAGGAAAAACAAGGAGATAGAAACCGTGGAAGCGCAAAAACAAGACTTGGCAGCGGCCCTCGCAAAAGAGCTGCCCCTCGATGAAGAGACCGTATTTGGTCTGATCATCCCCTGCAAACTCCCTGAACATGGTGACCTCTCATTCCCATGCTTCACCCTCGCCAAGTCCATGCGCAAGAACCCCGCTCTCATCGCCCGAGAACTCGCCGAAAAGTTCACCGATCACCCCGTTGGCACCGTCACCGCAGCCGGTCCCTACCTCAACGTCAAGCTGGACGAGAGCAACATCGCCGCCAAGACTCTCACCGATATCTTTGACAGTGAGCAATACGGCAGCAGCGACAAAGGCGAAGGCCAAACCATCGTCATCGATTACTCCTCTCCAAACATCGCTAAGCCCTTTGGAATTGGTCACCTGCGGAGCACGGTCATCGGTCGGGCGATCAAGAACCTCTTTGAGTATCAGGGCTACAAAGTCATCGGTATCAATCACCTCGGCGATTGGGGCACCCAGTTTGGCCTCATGATCGCCGCCTGGAAGCGGTGGTCTGATGAGTACGATGAAAACAAAGACCCTGTCGATCAGTTCTACAAGTTCTACGTCAAGATCAACGCCCTCACACGGGAAGATAAGTCTGTCAAAGAAGAAGCTCGGGGCTACTTTCGGAAGCTCGAAGAAGGCGACGAAGAAGCCACAAAGCTCTGGCATTTCTTCCGGGATACCTCCCTTGAAGAGTTCGAAAAGATCTACAAGCTCCTCGGCGTTCAATTCGAATACAAGCAGGGCGAAGCCTTCTACAACGATAAGATGGAGCCCATTCTCAAGAAGATTTGCGATAAGGGGCTCGCTGAGGAGAGTGAAGGCGCACTCATCGTCGACCTCGATAAGCGCGACACGAACCTTGGTAAGGTGCTCTTGAAAAAGGGCGACGGCGCCACCCTCTATGCGACTCGGGATTTGACAGCCGCCTACTACCGGGCCGAGACCTTCAAGCCAGCGAAGATTCTCTATGTCGTTGGTATGCCCCAGAAACAACACTTTCACCAATTCTTCAAGGTCATTGAATTGATGGGTGAAGAGTGGGCTTCAGGCCTCAACTATGTTGGCTTTGGTCACTATGTTGGCATGAGCACTCGGGGCGGCACCCTCGTTTTCCTCAGAGAGGTCCTCGATAGGACTTCGGCGATGGCGAAAGAGATTGCTCAGGGCTTGAAGTCTAGAGAGCAAATCGAACTTACGGACGAAGAGGTCAACACCGTTGCTCAAGCGGTTGGAATCGGCGCCGTGATTTTCTTCGATCTCAAGAGTCGCCGGGCCAAGGACCTGGAGTTCGACTTCGACCGCTTGCTCAACCTCAAGGGAGACACTGGGCCCTATGTTCAGTGGACCTACGCACGGTGCTGCGGAATCCTTCGGAAGAACGACCGGGAGATAACCGCCGACGTCGACTTCTCATTGATTACTGGTGACGAAGCCAGAGCCCTCTTGAAGATGCTCCTGCGGTTCCCAGCCCAAGCACAGAAGGCCTTAGATCAATACGAGCCGTCATTGATTGCCTCGTATCTATTAGACCTCTCAAGAGCGGCCAACTCATTCATTCATGTCAATAACGTGATTAAGAGTGAAGACGGCCTCAGAAACGCTCGGGCCTTACTGATTCACTGCACCCGGAAGGTGCTCGGCCAGGGTCTTAAGATATTGGGTATCGAAGCCCTCGAGAAGATGTAAGCCGACAAGGAAGTCAGCTCAGTCAAGGCAGTCATTGCGAATATCGCGGTGACTGCCTTGTTTCGTTCCGATTAAGCCAGTTCAGCGGGCTCACTGGATTTCAATGATAGCCAGCACAAGAAGGCGCCGGACGCGCTGGAGCCCAAGGCGACGGTTGTCATCCAGGTCATGGCCGTCGGCTCCAGCAGAGACGCAAAGACCCCGTAGAGCCCGGTCACAATTGAGCCGACAAACAAGGTTGAAAAGAAGAGCGCAGAGACTATCGAGCGGCGCTCCCTGGGGCTTTGGCCATTTGAGAATTGAAAGCTCAGCTTTAACTTCTGTTGGATCACTGGAATGAGTATGGCGCAGTCTTCTTCAATCATCCCGAGGGTTACAGACTTTTTCAGCGAGTCATCGTCAGCGCTTAATTGATAGCGAGCGTGAAGCGGCAACCGTGACTTTTCTACATTGAGAGATTTGGCCTTCTTCGTTAAGAAGTCAATGACTCGGGTCTTTTTGGTGACTCTCTCAGTGTTTCCAACCTGCTGCGCCATTTCTTCAACGAGGCAAAGGCCCAGCTTATCTTCAGTGACTATAAGGGTTCCTGGGACTTTACCGGCAACACACTTTTTGATCAAGCCATGAATATTCTTCGACTCAAGCCAGGCCTGAATTCGATCGCGAATCTCTTTATCCGTCGCCGCCAGGTTGGTCTCAGCTCTTAATTTGCCAATGCGTAGCTTCAATTCAATCTTTTGATCTTGAGGAAGCTCTGAATAAAAGCGAAGCGCGTCGTCAAAGCCTGAGACAATGAATGTCTGCGCCCCGGCTTTGAATTCAAAAGCCGAGCTGCCCTCGGCGTCCTGAATAAAGCGAAGCTCTTCTATGTTATGCCCTGCGCAAAAGCCCTCTCCAGCGAGTGTCTCAGAGAAGGCGAAGGACGAGCTTTGAAGCAAGCCGTAACCCCAGGCCCCCGCTTTGAATGTTCGAAGAACGAGGCTTGCTTTGCCAGGGAAGGCTTTCTCTTTCAGGGCTTCGAGGGCGCGAGTTATTGCCTTTTTATTCTTAGAGCGAAACGCGAGGCGGAGTGCCCCTAAGATCACAAGGCTGACGAGGTAAACGGCAAGCTCCGGCCATTGCACAGCATTCATTGCGCGCCTCCCTGCTTCGGTAACAGGAGCGCTTTATCTTCAGGGAGAAGAGCGGGAGCGGCTTGTTTCGAGCGCTTTGAAATAGCATCGAGGGCCTGTTTGCATAAGTCTCGAAAGCGGATTTGAGCCTTGGTGTCGATCTCTTTACCGACGGCGTCTTTGACCTTAACCATGTAACTATAACCATTAGGGTCTCGGGACAAACTTTGAATAATTGGATAGGCGCTCGGCTTGCCAATCTTTGCCAGGCAGCGAAGCGCGATCGTCTTTTGCACCCAGTAGATCTTCGCCGGATTCTTCCCAGCTTTATCATAGAGGCGCGCCAATTCCTGATTGAGAGGTTCTGAGAGAGACTCGCCATAGCGGAGAAGCGCGCTCTCATAATTGACGATTTCCTGCATGAGGAACTCTTTCTTTTGAGCCAGGAAAGAGAATAGTCGCCGGGTCAATTCACTGGGCTCCCATTGCTTCTTCAATTCCACTTCACAGACTTTAGCCAGCCCTTTGTCATGAATTGCCAGCCCTTTTAACATGAAGCTTCGGGCATCCTCTCGGTCGAGTTCTTTAATGACCGTCAATCCTTCAGAGAAGACCTGGGACAATTGATGAATCTCACTGAGAAGTTTTTCTGCGGTGAGAAGGCGTTTGTCGTTGCGGGGGGCATTCTTGACGGCCTTGAAGATTCTCAGAATTTGGATCGCGCTGGATTGATAGGCGCCCTTACTGCGAAACGCAGCGCGCTTCTTCTCCAACTCAGCGATGAGTATTTCTGGGTCCAGAGCTTCCAAGCCGCGAACACAAAGCCAAAGAGCCCCCGGAGACGCGCTCCTCAAGCCTTTGACAAGTCTAGCTTGAGCCGCCTTGCCAAGAGTCTTGACGGCTTCGAGGGCGGCCACTTCAAGCTCGGACGGCTTATGTTGTTTCCCAGGGGCGAGATTGAGAAGCTCTTTGAGCCTTTGGTTTCTATCGGGGGCAGGGCTGTTGAGTTCGACGCTTTGCATGAGATCATTGAGATCTTTGGATTCTCCAAATCCGAGAGAAAAGACAAAGAGCAGAGCCTTGACTCGAAGCTCCCGCTTCTTAATCTTTGCCAGTCCCTCTCGAAGTGCCCCGGGACTTTGAGGATGAAAAGCATTGATTAGGGTCACGCAGTTCTTATCGCCGTATTCTATTTGAAGGCGCAGCAACGTTTCAAAAAACTCTGCGCTAGCTTTCTTGGGGTGAGCGAGAAGCCCGGGAGTCATGATCGCGAGGGCTTCCTCTATCAACGCAGCGCTTTTGTAGACGCCGGTTTTTGGGAGCAAGAGCACTTCCTCGTGATAGAGAGCGGTCGATTGCTCCGGCGAGGCTGCACGTAGGACCTTAAGGTATTCGACTCGCTGTCTGTCGGAGAGGGTATAGCTCGGATCTTCCAACTGGGTGATGCTTCGCTCAACTTTCCCCTTCTCTATACAAATGAAGGTGGGTATGAGTGAGAGGATCACAAGCACACAGGTCCATGGCCAAAGTTGAGCTTTCGCCTTGGTAAATTTGGGAATTTTTGTGGGCTCTGATTCTTCGCAAAGCTTCATTTATCAATACTTCCAACGCTATTTGCCGTAAGAAAAGATAGCTTCTCATAATTTTCTCATCTTCGCTCCGTAAACTCATAACAATCGAACTCGAATACTCAAAAACGATTGGATGCACCCATGAGACGTCTCTTGTCCCTGCTCGCGCTCACCGCTGTGATACTCACTTTCAACTCGTTGCCGGCTATTGCCGATGATGACGAGCATTCAAGATTGCCTGCCGCGGTCACCAAGCTCTTAAAAGAACACTTCGACGGCGCGAGAGTCGAGAACATTGAGCGTCGCCACGAAGCGACGAGAGAGGTCTTCGAGATTGTCCTGCTCGACGGGAGCTTGGAAAAAACTGTTCTAGTCAGTCGAACAGGCGCCCTCATTGAAGTTCACGAGCCATTCGCAGCGAGCGCATTACCAAAGATTATCAAGGCCGCGATTCAAAAACATGCGACGCCTCGCAGTATCGGCGAAACTCATCGCATGACTCGTCAAGCCAAGCTTCAAATGATCAAGCTCGATAAGGCCGCCGTGAATTACAAGATTGTCCTCAGACGAGGGCAAA
>JARGOJ010000425.1 GCA_029210225.1 Planctomycetota bacterium | reverse complement strand
ATGACGAAGATTCAACACATCAAGGGAGCCAAGCACAAGGGCTTCATCGAACTGCTGAAAGACGATCTCCGTAAGGCCAAACTCACCCTCTCAAAAGCCGAGCGTCGCGATAAATACCTCGTCGAAATCGAAGAGAAGAAGAACGCCGATAAAATCGAAGACTTCAAAAAGGAAGTCAAGCCGCTCTTCATGCTCGGAGAAATCTCTAAGACCATCTTTGACAAGCTCATCGAAAAAGGCCAAGCCCTTAACCTCACCGCAGAGCATGCCGAGCGCATCATCGATCAATTAGCCGAGGCTGAAGGCGTCGCGGTCAAGAAGGTCGAAGAAGTCAAAGCCGAGCCTGAACCAGAGCCGGAAAGAGCCTTCCCCCTCGATCAGACCGACCCTCAGATGGTCCAACCTCATCCCTCAACCGCTTCTCCTCGACCCGATCTCCCAAACAACAGATCGGGGAAACATGGCGGTCCCGTCTCCGGACGTCACCCAGCGCATCGCCCGCCTCCAAGTCGTCGCACAAGCTCGGAGCGCTTCATTCGTCCGCCCATAGCTCCTATGGCCCCCATCCAAAGGCCAAGCACCTCTGGCCGACGCCCGATCGCTCCTCCTTCGGACGCAGAAGTCCCAACATATCAACGTCCCTCGGGTCCTCCACCAGGAAACCTGCCGCGCCCGACAGCTCGCCCAGACAGCCGCGTTCCGGTCGGTCAATTCCCCAATCAACAACCCATTGGCGGCATCAAATCTGGCAAGGATCGCTTCTCCGAATTTTATGGCAATTCGTCTGGAACTGGAGCCCCACCTCAACCACCCGCGCAAAATTACCAAAACCTCTACAACGCTGGCGCTCCGCAGAATCCGCCCAGCGAATACAACCCGATGAACCGCCCCAATATCACAACGGGGCGCGATCGCTTCGCCAACTTCTATGGACAACAAAATCCGGCTACAGGCTATCCTGCCCAAAATGAACCGATCGCCAATCCGCAAACAAACTTCCCGGCGATGTACGGATCTGGCACCACCAATGCTCCTCCTAGTAACCCCGTCAATACACCGCCAAAACAACAATACGGCAACATGTACGGCAACAACGAACCGGCACCAAGTCCCTCCGCCTCCGGTCGGATGCCCGCCCAATACAACGCCATACCAACCGCGCCAGCCGGACCATCCCTCTCCGATCGGATCAACCAAGATCCCAGCTACCGACGCAAACTCAAAGAAGTGCTCGACACCTTCAACCGAGGCTCTAAATCAGTCAAGATGGGCTATAAAGCCCACCAAGAACTCGCTTGGTATTTCCCTCCAAAGAACAAAAAACGCGACAGCATCACCTATCAAATCAACGGTGTTGGATACGATAAGATCTTTGACATCGAAATGAAGATGTACCGCGAAGGTCAGCGATTCTTTGAGAAAGCCCGAAAGCTCTCGAACCAACACAATGTCCGAGAAGGACTCCCACCCGTTTTCTCTGATCGCCTCGAAAAAGGCATCCGCAATCTGCGGACTTATCAAGAAAGCGGCCGAGAAATAAAAGTCCGCCTAATGGGCAGCGTCGCAAAAGCCGAACAAATTCGCATCTGGTCCGATTTCTTGAGAGAATTACGATTACCAGAGTTTGCCGAACCCCTCGAAATTCGAGAGTGATCTCAAACCTAGAACAAGAAAACCGCGTTGGGAAGACACTATGAGATGGCCCCTGCTAAGCTTTAGCACTGTTCTACTTAGCCTCGTGCTCGTCAGCACACCTAGCGATGCTCAGACTCCGCCCGACAAGACAAAGACGGGAGGCAAGAAAAAGCTCCTTGAGAAACCCATAGGCCTCGCGCTCCGAGCGCCCGCGAAACTCGCTGAAGTCATCGAGAATGCCTATCAGTCCGACGCGAACAACCCCAATCTCGACAAGCCCGGAGAAACCGACGTCGTCATCGCAAAACGTGACCTCTGGCGTTGGGGTGCAAAATCGGGCAAAGCCCTGAGCCGACTCCTCGCCTCACCATCCCCGGACGTCCGAGACTGCGCCCTTGAGATCCTTCAAAAACTCCGGGGATCTCCCGAAGCAGAAGACAACCTCATCGCGCTTTTTCAGTCCGAAAAAGGCGCGGGCTTGAACTTCAGAAACCACAACACACAACGTCGACAGGCCGCCCGGGTCCTCGGGCTCATGAACTCCTCGAAAGCCCTCACGACCCTTCTCCAAGCCCTCAATGACAAGTCTTGGCTTCGCATTCGTGAAGGCGCTCGCCTCGCTCTTGGGCTCTACAACGCAGAAATCTCCGACGACCTGATTGCTCACTACCAAGACGCCGAAAAGAAACAGCTCGACGGCGTGATGGTGCGGGTCCTCCTGGTCCTCGGCCAAGTCGGCGGCGATAAAGCCGAAAAGATCCTCGTTGAAGCCCTCGAATACGAGAACGAAAACTACGGAATCAACATTCGCAACCACGCCGCCATCGGCCTCGGCTCTCTTCGCAAAAAATCCTCTGTCGATGCCCTCGTCAATCGCCTCGGACGAGAGAGAGACCACTACGTCCAAAAATACATCACCCGGTCTCTACAGATCATTACCGAGAAGGACTTCTCCAGAGAACCCTCCCGCTGGAAGAACTGGTGGCGCCAAGCCAGAGAAGACTTCCTCACCGGCGACAAAAAGAAAGAGGACCTCCTCAAAGGCCTTGAGATTCCCCTCCCCAAAATTCCCAAGCGCCCTAAGAAAACAAGCAAAGAGCCCGAGAAGAAGCCTGCTGAAAAAGCTCCTGAGAAAGCTCCTGAAAAGAAGCCTGAAGTAAAACCAGAGCCCAAAAAAGACGGAAAGTAATCCGAAGCTCCGCGAACGAGTCGGGCTCCCTCAGCGTAGTATCCAAAGACAACGTCGGAGGATGGTCCCATCATGCGCGTACGGAGAACACGCTACAGAACCTTATCTTCTTTCATTAGAGGATCCCTAAGAGCGCTCAATGCGCGCCGCGACTGGCGCCGCCTCTCGTCACGTGTTCGACGAAGCTTCCGCCATGACGACGATCAAAAGGCCGTCCATCACAGCCTCAATTCTTTCTGGATCGACGACCCCGTCTCTCAATACCTTCAACGCTCCCCAGACCAGCTCGACCTCAGCCTCGGGCTCTTTCTACTCAGCCGAGAATCCTACCCGGCTGACTCTTACGAACTCTACCGGGACGCCCTACGGAAAATGGCTGTCGACCTAAAGCTGGCCATCAGCAAGGCTCGCAACGCCCGCGAACGTGTCCAATGCATGAACGACTTCATCTTTGGAAAGCAATCCTTCCAAGCCAGCGACGCCCGGGACACCGAAAGCCTCCTTGCCCACCTCTTGCTGCCAGAGGTTTTACGAAGGAAACAAGGACACTGCCTCGGCCTCAGCTGCCTCTATCTGGTCCTCGCCCGACTTATCAAGCTTCCCATTGTGGGGGTCGCCGCCCCAGGACACTTTTTCTGCCGCTATGAACAAGGCGAAGAGCGATTCAACATTGAAATGACCCTGAAAGGCATCGAGTGGTCCGATAGCACCTACGCCGAACGCTACGGCCTCAGCGACGAAGCGGTCCAGAAGGGCATCTACCTGCGCTCCCTCGGCGACCTTGAAGTGCTCGTGGAGGTGCTCAACAACCGCGGAAACTACTTTTGGAAGCGCGGTCGACAAGACGAAGCCGCCCGGGATATAGGACGAGCCACGAAGGTCTCTAAAGACTTCGCCCGAGGTTACGCCGGGAAAGGCTTTATGGCGCTGTGCCGAGGACAAATGGCGACCGCGGTCCTTGAGCTTGGACGCGCTGCTGAGATCGACCCCTGGTCCGCTCGTGCGATGCTCCATCTCGGGGAAGCGCTGCTGGAATTTGGCAAGGTTGACCGCGCCGTTGCGGCGCTAAAACAGGCCGTGAACCTCGACGGCGATCAATCTTTTGCTTGGTCCATGCTTGGTCGCGCCCTCTCCCAACAGGGCAACCTCGACGCCGCCCAGGACGCCCATGAGCAAGCCGTCTCCCTCGAACCGGACTCATGCCTGGCCTGGAACAATTACGGTGTTTTCCTAGCCTCGCGCCAAGATCTGGAAGCTGCGGTCAATGCATTTATCCAAGCGATCGAACGCTCTCCCGACTTTCCGACCGCAGCGGTCAACCTCGCCAAGCTGTATAACCACAATCTGCTCGTCGACTTCGAATGGGTCATTCAAGAAACCATAGATGGCTATGAACAACAGATAAAACGCAAGCCAGCAGATAACCGAAGCTACCTTTGCCTGTCCCGCTTTTACTACGAACTTGCCAGCAACGACGAACGAGCCCTGGCCCTCGCCGAAAAAGCCTGGGCCCTCTGTCAGGACGCCGGGTCCTGCGAAATGTTGGCGCTACTCACTTTTCGCCGCCAGGAATATGCCCTCTCTCGCAACTGGGCTGTTCAAGGTTTGTCTCGGTTCCCCGCCGCTCGGACAAGGCGGCGCCTACGTTCCCTACTCACACGTATCGATCAACTCATGCAACTTGTCTATGATCATTAAGCGGCCCGAGGCTGGATCTTTTGAGCCGCTTCTAGTATCACGTTATGAGCCATTCCCCCGTTTTTTCTAAAGGTTGAGGGACAAGCTTCGGTTCAATGACCTCCGACTCCAAAGAACTTTTAGCGCGCCGTCAGAAGATCTATAAAGAGCTTGGCCTCGACTTCGAGAGCGACAAGCCCATTTCTTTGTACCGTCTTCTGAATGTTGAAGAAGGCGAGAGCGACAGCAAAATCATCTCAAAGGCCTACCGCAAGCAGGCCAAAAAGCTGCTCTCCAAGAAGGCCCGTAAAGACCGCCCGGTCGTGGACGCCATCCAAGCCGAAATTGAACACGCCTTCGCGATTGTCAAAGACGCCGAGAAACGCGAGCGCTACAACGGCTTCCGCACCCTAGAGAAACTACATGAGCGCTTGAGCCAAATGAACGCGGCCGTCGACCTAGCCGTCTCAGAGAGCGAATGCGATAGAAAGATCTATCAACGCCTCGTCAAAATGGCCAAAAAACTCGAACTCTCCGGAGAGAACGGCAAAAACTGGGTTGAACAGCACTTTGAAACACACTCCATTAAAGTCGTCGTAGCCAAAGCCCCACCTCCACCACCGCCCCCCGAACCGACGCCCAAAGAGCGTTTGCAAGACCTGGTCAAGCTCTGCGAAGTGAGCTACGCCATCTCCTACGACGACAGCAAGCGTCTGCTCAGCTTCGGCTCCAAGCTCGGGCTTACTGAGAAAGAAGCACGCGACGAGATCATCGCCTTCTGCAACAAAAAAGGTTGGAAGTTCAGCTTTGAGGCTCCCACTCCCAGTCCGGCCCCCACGACCCGAGGATCGGAAAGATTCCGCCGCCCGAAGGTCACCGAAGCCAACGTCTCAGAAGATGCCCAAAAACTCTATGACCTCGTCGTTCGAAAGATCCGCCAGGGGATGCAAGCCCACCTTGAGCTCAAAATGTACGTGCCCCCCTTCAATGGCAGCACGACTCTGACCTCGATGATCGGCGGGAAGTCCTATCAAGACCGCTTCAAAGAACAAGTGGAATGCTTTCAAATGGGCATCGGACAACTCCAAGAGATACTCCGACTCCCCGAAAAACTCTCCCCCAGGGTCCTCGAACACGTCGAGCGCTTAGGCGATCAACTTCAAGGCTACGTGAGCCGCGCTGAGAAGCTCGACAACGCCTTGTTGTCGTCGTCCAATGCAGATTTCCAAATGAAGCAATGGAAGCGCTTCGTGTCCTCTAAGAGGTCCAGCACCCTCGCTGAGAATCCCCCAGAGGTCCTCTCTGTTCCCTCCAAGAGCCGAAAGACCAAAGACAAACGCAAACAAAGTCCCAGCTCAAAACTACTCGTCCCACCCGTTCCTCCTCCCCAAGAAAAAAACGACGACTTCCCCCGCTTCAAAGTGGGAGAACCAGAACCCCCACCCCCCAAAGGAAAGACAACCTCCCGTTATATTTCTCTGGGAACCCTCTCCCTCGGCCAGGAGCCCCCGAAAGTTTCGCCGCGTCGCCCCACCCCCCGCCCCGCCGGAGACGACCGTGGGCGGGCGTCCTCCGACCGCCTGCGGCGAACCATCCCCCTCAGACGACGGGATAGCTCCGAGAGCCGACGCTCCCAACGAGCCTCCCCCGCCGGCGCTCGACGCATCAAACACATGCGGCGCCTCTTCCCACTCCCATCCGGGCGCCATCGGGTCCTCGCTGGCATCGACCTCAGCCGAGAGTCCAGCATCTCCGTGTTCGACAAAGACGGCTACGCGATCTTGGTACCAAACTCAAGCCGCGACCCCCGAACCCCCTCAACTCTCCTCTTCAACGATAGCTCTGTCTTAGTCGGACACTCCGCCCAAGAAGCCATCCCCGACATCCCAAGCCATCGCCTTGAAGACTACCTCCTCTACCTCGGCGACGATCAATGGCGCTCTCGGATGTTCAAGAGAAGCTATCCTGCCGAACCGCTCGTTGCGTTGCTCATGTCCAGGTTACTCAGAGACGTCGTTGTGAGCGTCGGCGACTCCGTCACCGATGTCGTACTCTCCGTCCCCGGCGCCTTGAACGCCCGGCAACGAGGCGCCCTCCAAAGCGCCGGACAGCTCGCCCGAATCAACATTCTCGACGTCATCGAAAGCTCCTCCGTAGTCGGCCTCGATGAAGCCATCGTCTTGGAGTCTGACGGCCCTGGCCTCGTTCTTTACCTTCATGTCGGTGGCGAGAGCTTGAATGGCTCCGTCGTCGAATACACACGGAAGCAACGCATCGTGCGCATGCAGCGCGGCGATGACCGCCTGGGACAACGAGCGTGGAATGATGCAATCGGCGATGAAGTCGCGAAACGCTTTATTCAGCAAGAGGGTATTGATCCGAGGAGAGATCCCCTCGCCAAACATAATTTGCAGCTAAAAGCCTGGCAGTGCTTAAAAGAGATTCGCGCCAAAGACCCAGCCCATATTCTCATTGAATGCCACGACCGCATTCAAATGTTGACACTGACCCTCAATCGCTTCTATGACCTCATCACGCCCCTACTCAAAGCCACAACAGACTTCGCCACCCAACTCCTTCGAGATAGCGGCGTCTCCACAGCGCGCCTCAAGGCGGTCAAGATCAGCGGCGACCCCGAGTTGTTGCCGTATATCCAAGGAGCGCTGGGTGATGCCTTCGGGCGCAAGGTCTTCGAGCAAGTCGAAGCCGAGCCCGCTGTTGGCGCCTTAGTTTGGGCCTCTTACCTTGTTTGGAATCAAAACAAACGGAACGAGCTGGGAGTCGAAGATCTCAAAACTCCGGGCGCTATGGACCGTCTTGTCCCTCCCAAACTCGGAGATAGCTTCCCAGGTTGGACGGTGTCTCGCTCCAACATCGAGAGCATCGGCATCCTCACCGAAACCGCCGCCGGTCCCAAAACTCTAGAGCTTGTCCCCCAGGGAACCGCTATTCCTATCGAAGTGTCCAGACAGGTTGG
>JARGOJ010000424.1:962-7481 GCA_029210225.1 Planctomycetota bacterium | reverse complement strand
TAGCGGCTGTGAACCAGCCGTGTTTTTGCACAAAACGAAAAGCACTGGTCCTCCAAATTATTGGAATAAGTGTTCGCCATTCTGGCTGAAACAGCACAAGAACCTAGGAAATGAATGAACGCTTTATGGACCTTAGGATTCGCACGGCCGATAAATTGGTCTCGCTCTTCATTGTTTCTCTCATCCAAAGTTTCTCTTCATGTGAATAAGAATTTAAGTGAATCTCCAAGCCCTTGGCGCAGCACTTTTAAAGTGTTTCTAAGTCGAGTATCAGGTCTTGACCGGCTCCCGTGATGATAAAGACGGAAGTGATCTTGGCCTTCTCCATTCGGCAGATCAATGAATCGTCGAGCCTCTTTGGGAATGGTCATTTTCCCATTTTGAAGCGATACTGGAGCCGTTGAGGACGCGAGCAAAGAAGACCGTTCAGTCCTTAATGAGGCTCACTCTCCTCTGTCTTAGTGTCATTGTAAGCACTGGATTGGAATTCCGAGACCGCCTCCATCGCTTGGAGCCAGGGGACGGAGGAGTAGACGGTCAGGGTTGCTGACGGCGGGACGGCGCTTGTTACGTGACTGAATTCGGCGTGCCAGATAATTCCAGGAGCCTCTGGAAAACACTGTGAGTGCAGTTGCTTATCGTAGAGTCTCTCTAAGATGCTCCGTTCGCTCAGTCCGTCCCCTAGGATTCGCGCCACGAAGGCTGGCTCTGGCGTCTTTGAGAGCAACGCTCCGGCGTCTGCATGCAACGCGGTGACTTCAAGCACCAACTCCATGAGGTCGGGCTTGGCAAATATTTTGGGAAAGGCCTTTTGCAAGAGTACCGCTGAAGCAAAGATTTTGGAGTGCAGCATGACATCGGCCCCCTCTTCCCAGGGGTTTTGATCTCCGAGAAAATCCTGGACGATGTTTTGACGTGCGCCGACGCTAATGCTCTTCTGAAGTTTACATTCGAGAACAGCATCCGCCGCCTCATCGGGCTCTAAGTCTTGCAGCGCCATGAGAGTCATTTCCAATAAGTCACTCGCTGCTAGCTCTTCAACGTCCTCCATTTCTAGCTGTAATAGCAATTGGCGACAGTCGTCTGCATCCCAAGTGTGAGGCATATCATGGAGTGTCGTCAGACTCGATACGGAGACGTTGAATAGTGGCTTCATAGATTCCTAAATCTGTTCTTCTTTTTGACTCTTTGAAGGAGCGAAGTCGGGTTGTTGAAGCTGTGCCAATTCTTGCGGCGTTGAGCCGTGATTCGGTTGACTCAAAGGGGTCAACTCCAGCTCTGCTGCCCTGGGAATTGGAATGTCCCTGCACTATAGATGAGGGAGCAGGGGAATCATCATCAAATAGGAAGAGGGGGATGCTTTACCGCTGAGCAGTCGTTCACTCATCGAAGCGAGCGAGGCTTGTGAGTGAGTTTAGAGTAGCGTGGGCTGGCATTTGGGCGGTATCGTTGGGAGCAGTCCCAGGCTTCGGTGAGCAGAAAGCTTACAATTGCTGAAAGCAAAATCGGCAAGCCTCGTCGTGGAAAATCCCTGCGCTGTGGTCTCTGTAAGTTCTCAGTCGGACTCGTTACTGATTTTTTGGCCCATTGAATCAGTTTGACATGGAGAGTTGTATTTATGAGCACTTTGTCAGGCGTTTTTAGCCCTTTCTCCTAAGGTTTTTAGGCTTGTGTGCGGTTGTAGTAGTTGAAAATGCTCGCTTTTATCAATTTTAATGAAATGGAATCAATTGATAGATTTCTTCTGATTTAAAGTGACTTTTTTCACTCTTTTTTTAGTCGCAGATTCGCTTTTGAATGGCTTTTTTGATCCTTAGAGCTTGTTGTTTATGCTTCAAAGCCTTTGGAGAGCCTGTTTTACAGTTTTTCTTGAGCTCGTTTTTCAGTTTTGGAGATTGTTTTGTCGCAGCGATGTGAGTTTTTTACCGAGAAAGGGGTCGCCAGGGGCGAAAATCTTGATTAAGCGGCTCTTATTACTGATTTTTGGGTTTTGGATGCCTCAAGGGAGCTCGGAAGCTGTTTTGGAGTGACATTTCGGAGTTTTTAAGCACCTTGACTGACCCAGAGTGACTTTGCCGCCAGTGAGAGAGTCTCGAAGGCTAAAATACGTCGAAGGATTGTCAAACGAAGCGGGGAATTTTAGCAGCGATGCTGCCCGGTGCGTCCCTGAAAGAAGCCCAAGAGAATGAGGATCCAGAGGGATTGGCATGTCATCGCTATATCTTGCGGGAGGACAGGGCATCTTATTTGAATCCTGCTGTTTACTTCTAACACAGTGACTTCCTACACTAGGCGCCTTTTCCTAGCCCCAATTTTTCACAAGGTATTTCTATGACTTTTCATCACGCCCTCGGACTTGGTATTGGCACCCTCAACAGCAAAGGTCAATGGCTGGAGGTCTTCTTCCCCGCCCCCCAAGCTTCTCCGAAAGACGAAACGGTGCAGGGCTTGGCCGCTATCCTCGGGGGCGAAACCACGGCCCAGCTCACGAAGGATCAGCTCTCGACATTGGCTGCCTCAGGCACAGACCTCGCCGAGCTAGCGACTAAATTACAAGGGAGCAGCAAGCCAGTCGTCGCAGTACTCCTTAAAGAGAACGCGGCTCCAAAAACGGTCCCTGAAGCTTACCTAAAACTCCACCTCTTGAGCCATCGCCTTGTCCGACCTCATGGAACGGTCCTCGACGGAATCTTTGGGGTCTTGCCAAACGTCGCGTGGACTAGCCAGGGGGCGATCGATCCCGAAGAGTTAGAGGACATTCAATTAGAGGCCCGTATGAAAGGGGAATTCATCTCCGTCGACTGCGTGGATAAATTCCCAAAAATGACCAACTATGTCGTCCCCAAGGGTGTTCGTATCGCTCATACAGCTCGGGTCAGGCTCGGGGCATACCTGGGCGCGGGAACCACCGTGATGCATGAAGGCTTCGTCAACTTCAACGGCGGCACAGTGGGTAAGAGCATGATTGAAGGGCGAATCTCCGCAGGGGTTATGGTGGGTGAAAACTCAGACCTCGGCGGCGGCTGCTCGACCATGGGAACCCTCTCTGGCGGTGGCAACATGGTTATCTCTGTCGGCGAGAAGTGTCTCATTGGCGCCAACGGAGGGACCGGAATACCTCTTGGTGATCGCTGCACAGTCGAAGCAGGTCTCTATGTGACAGCCGGGACAAAAGTCGTCTTGCTCGACGACAAAAATCAGGAAGTCAAAAGAGTCAAAGCACGAGATCTGGCTGGGAAGAGCGACCTCTTATTCCGCCGTAATTCCCTCACCGGCGCCGTTGAATGTAAAACCAATAAGAACGCCGTGGCCCTCAACGAAGAGCTTCACGCCAACTGATTTCTAGGGCCTTTCTCCCAAGCGTTGACAGTGTCAGCGCTCCAGCAACGCTTTCCTGCTGACTCTCAAATGGGGTCGAGGAAAGCGTTTTGCTGTACGGACTTTGTGTGTCCCTTTGGGGCTCCTGGAACTTTCCTGATTGCCGCTCGTGTATCAATGCAGTCATGCATCCTTGAAGCAATACGGAGTCATCATGAAGGTCAGAGGACAATTGAAGCTGTTTCTATTGTTCGGGTCAATCACAGGAAACGTCCTCCTCGCTCTAAGCCTCTGGGATATCGAACGGGTTAGCGTTGCAGAGATCTCGGAGCCA
Organism: Planctomycetota bacterium; assembly: GCA_029210225.1. Lineage (GTDB taxonomy): Bacteria > Planctomycetota > J058 > J058 > JARGOJ01 > JARGOJ01. Next base: position 3,829 of record JARGOJ010000424.1, on the reverse strand, counting down.
CGACCTGTGGTCACGCGATCGTGGGAGCAGCGCCTTAAAAAGCAAGCGCTGAAGAGACGGATTGTTGCTTTGGAGAAAGGCATCCTTGAAGCGCGAGGCCGTGCTTCAATATTGGAGAGTCGGCATCTCAGCTCTGGACAGCCTGAGCTTTTGGTGGCTGGTAATGCTGAGCTTCGTAAGGAGACTGTCGGGGCAGAGAGCTTGAGCGAAGAGAAGGTCACACGAGCTGTTGAGGCTTTGCTTGCAGAGCTTCAGCTCCCCAGCTATGACGAAGAGGACGAAGACATTGTATTCAGCAATGCTGAGCTTGAGGAACCGGTCTCAGCCGAGAACAATGGAGTCCTAAATTTTGACGATGAGGACGAGTTTGACTATGACCGGGCTGAGCAAAAGCTGCGGACGAAGATCTTGCCCTTTCTACCTCAAAAAGAGGCCCTGTTTCGAGGACTTCTGAAGGGCTTTACAAAGTCGAAAAATGTGGATGAGCGAGAGATGGTGTTGTCACTCTTCAATGAGATTCGTGAGTTCCTTGGCACCGATGAATCTGTTCATAGAATCGCGTTGGAATTCGTGGCGGATTCAAAGGTGGACCCAGAATTGAGACTGGAGTTGCTCGACATCATTCACTACCCTGAATCTGAGGAGGAAGGTGCAGCGCTCGTCGCACTACAAAGCCTTGTGAATCATTCCAGTGTTGAGATTAGACGGCAAGCACTCAGGCACTTGTTGGATTTCAGTTATCCCGACCAAGCAGGACAGTTCGAGGCATTAGCTCGCGACGCGAGTGAGGACTCCGATATTCGGGTGCTCGGTGTCTGTGGCTTAGATCTTGAATCACGCGGCACCCTCGACTTTGTAATTGGCTTGTCGAGAGGCGCTTCGAAGGGTCTGCGGGGGTCGGCCATACGTCGTTTGGCCGAAGACGAGAGCGGCGCTAGGAAAGAGTTGTTTCATGAGTTGATTCAAGACAACAAGGAAAAGAGAGACTTGAACGTGTTGATGAATTATCTGCTTGCTCATGGCGATTCAGAGACCGTACGTATCTTAGAAGGAATTGTGGAGCGTGAAGACTCAGGAAGTCATCGTGAATATTTTGACTACATGCGGGACAATCTTAAAGCCCGCCTCAAGGAGGCAGAGTCTCGATAAAGGCCGATTTTAGTCCGTCATTTTCATCGCGCCTTGTTAAACTGCTGGTTCATTCTTTGATCTTGGTCAGTGACCAAGATACGCAATATGGGGACGAATGAAAAAGCACCTGCTAAAGCTCTTCCTAATCATGTCAGTGACAGGAAATGTTGCGACGCTATTATTCTATGTTGACCCGACGGAGGCCCCTGACTCTGAGAGCAACACTCCTGTAAAGAATCATCAGGCTCGGAAAGTGGAACTCTCTCGACGATTGAGGGAACTATCAGCGCGAACGAGTGTTCTTCAAGACGGAGATCGTAAGACTCAAATTCGTATTGAGGATCTCTCTAAACAAATCACTGAGTTGAAAGAACGCGCCTCTGGTCAAGTTCGAACTGAACCGACAGCGGCCGCGCAAAGAAGCGCAAGAATTAAAGCGAAGGGAAAGCTCAGTCGTGAGGAAATGAAGGACCGCGTCAAAAAAGCCTTGCTCTCCCTGGGTGAACTTGACGAGAACGGTCGGCTCAAGGAAGCTTCTGTCGATGATTTCGCTGAAAGGGTGTTCATTCGCAAAGTCTTGCCGTTCTTGTCACAGGGAGACGTGGTCTTCGAATCGATCATGGACGTCTTAGCCGATGATGATCTAAAAGGATTCCATGAATTGTCGTTTGAGCTTATCCGCGAATTGACTCAACTATTTGGTATGACTGAGTCTGTGGATCAGAGCGTCGTGGACGCCTTGACGAATAATGATCTGAGCCCAAAGATACGAGGAGATCTCCTGAATCTCGTCGACTTTGATCAATATGGCAAAGACAGCAAACTCGCTGACAAGTTACTGAATGCCGCTCAGAATGCTTCCGACGAGCTTCGAGCTTCGATTCTTTTTAGTTTGGGAGAGTTCGATTTAGAGAATGTCTCCGCAATAATTGAGCGTATTGCCTTTGATAAGGCTGAGGACCTCTCAGTTCGTAGGGCGGCCATAGGTAGTCTGGGGGATTCGAAAGATTACACCCGCGACTTCATGGGTCTGCTGGGGCAGAAAGACGCGGGGCTCCGAGCAGCGGCTCTTTCAAAGCTTGTGGGAAAGGGCGTGGTCCCGGGCCTGCGTGAGCGGATTCACAGCCTCGTAAAGTCTGAAACTGATTTCGCGGTTCTCAGTTATATAGTGGATTACTTGGAGCTTGAGGGTGACCAGAGCTCCATTATTGTCCTTCAAGGGATTGAAGATCGCGCTTCGATAGACGCGGACCTTAGAAATTTCGCACGGAACGCTCGGGTGAATGTGGAAAAGAGGATCGCGAAGGCCAAGGCAGGAAAGGAATAATGAAAAAGAACTTACTAAAGCTCTTCCTGATCTTATCTCTGTCCGGAAACATCGCGGCGCTGTTGTTCTATTCAGATTTGAGAGACGCTGAAGAGCTCAAGCCTGAAGAGAATAGTCAGGCGGAGCTGCTCAGCCGTATCAATCGTCTTGCTCTCAAAGAACAAGGTCTTCAAGCAAGAAAGAAGAAGCAGCGGCGTCAAGTCGAGAAGCTCACCGAAGAATTGAATCAATTGAAAGCGCGGGCCTTAGCAAAGCAGAGCGCAAGAGGACAGGAAGCGTCCTCAAAAGTAGTCGACGATCCTGGAAAGGACTCGTCTCTACGGGCTAAGGCAGCCAGAGAGGGAGTGAAGAAAGCGCTGCTGGCCATCGGGGAAGTCGATGAGAACGGCCGATTGAAGCAGGACCTCAG
>JARGOJ010000424.1:0-952 GCA_029210225.1 Planctomycetota bacterium | reverse complement strand
GCGGCGATGAACACCTCGATAAGTTCATTCGATGTCTTGTCCCCTATTTAGGGAACAAAGAAGACATCTTCGATGCCCTGCTGGAGATATTAAACGACAAAGATCGCGGCGATCGTCAAAGCTTTGCGATGGGATGTTTGATCCGGACAATTTCATTGACCGGGACCAATCGAGAGATTGACGAAAACTTGCTGGGTCTCCTCGAAAATGAAAATCTCAATGTGTCGCTGCTCGAAGATTTATTTGGTTACGTTGACTTGGACCCTTACCAAAAAGATTCAAAGATGGCCGATAAACTCCTTCGTATTGCGAGGGGAGCCAGGGAGGAAGTCCGCGCTGTAATTCTCTCAAAGCTGTGGGTCTTTCAACTCGACCAGGTTTCTACATTGACCGAACGTGTGGCCTTCGATAGCTCAGAGAGCCCCCAAATTCGTAGGGCCGCGCTTTTGAGCCTTAAGAATCCAGGGAGCCATCGAGACGAGATCCTCGCTCTCACAAAGCACAGTCATAGTGAATTAAGATTAGAAGCCTATCGAAAGATTGCGAGAATGCAGGGTGTGCCAGGGTTCCTTGAGCAGATCGAGGCCTCAGTGAAGTCTGAGAAGGATGTGGAAGTGCTTTGGGCCATGGCCGCCTATATCTCCAGAAATCAGGGACCCCGTGGGATTCCTATTCTGCAAGAGATCGAGTCGAGGCAAAAGCTCGACCCCTATTTGCGCGACTACGCCCGAACGAAGCGCTTGGAAATCATTAAGAAATCAAAGACAGTCAAGTCCGGCGAGAAGTGATTGAGGACGTCTTTGCTCTTGACAGGGTCGGCTTCGATTTGGGAATCATTAGCCCTGGCCTTTGGACTGTCGAAGTTGGCCCCCTCTTTAGAATTGTGCCGGAGAAAGTACGGAGGATCGAGGTCGAAGTGAAAGACCGGCATAGTCAAGAAAGCCTTATCATT
>JARGOJ010000423.1:1584-7483 GCA_029210225.1 Planctomycetota bacterium | reverse complement strand
CAATATCAATGATAGCGGTGGCGATAGGAGCATTGTAAAACGCCAATTGAAAGTCGTCAGCGACGACTCCAAACTCCTCCTCTTTTGAACCCGCTTGCCCGTTATCCACTCGACGTGCTCCTCCAGAGCATAGCTGTCATGAAAAGCGCTAGGATTGTGACGCCCAGTCATTCAAGATCTCATATGCTTGAAAAACTTACACCTGGAAGTCAAAAGATTCCTAGCCATTAAAAAACGACTCCAAACAACCCTGTTTAGCAACGTAGAGCTGAGTTTCATGTTCCAAACTTGGATAATGAATGAACATCACTTTCTGTCAAATGAAGTCAGAGGCCCGAAAGGTCGATGCTCTTGGCCAAAGTCACCGACTGACCGCCGAGCTTTCGGTGCTCTCGCAATCTCTCTCTGAGTGGGTCACCCGTTCCCAGAACCCAAGGACGAAGCTCCCGCTCAATGGATACACGAATGCGAAGAGCGATGACCTGACGGGCCTTAGGAATCAGTCCGTTCTTCATCCCTCGCGTATCTATCATTTCATTCTCATGAGCATCCCACACTTGCTGGAAGCAACTCATGATTGAGGCTGGGGGATCTTGCGTGCAGCGCTGCAACGCCAATCGATATTGGTTGCTCTGTGGTCGAAGCAGAGATTGCACCCAACGATGTCCTCGTATGGCCCAGTAAAAGTTGTCGTCACCTTCAACAAGGCAACGCCGGTTGTCCACAGATGGCTCAAGGAAGAGCTGCTCCGATCGCCGTAACAGCTCCCTCGCTTCGAGCTTGGCTCGTTTGATCCCATCAAAGAAGGGCAGCAGAGTTCTTCCCAGCGCCAGGCGTGTGCGACTCTGGGTTTCCTCATCGAAGTCCTGGAATTGAGAAAGCCACGATCTCACCGTTCGAACTCGCCGCGCTTTGGCCCGGGCCTTTTTCCGTGCTCCTCGTCGTGAGTCCCGCTTTGGGAGGTCCTCACTCTTTCGAAAGAGGCTGGCTGCTCCGGAATCGCCGAGGATGGCGGAGAGCTTGGCGTGCTTGAGAGTCTTTTTCTTGAGGCGAATAAGAGCGAGCCAGAGTTGGGCGCTCGTTTGCCCGGAGGCCTCAAATCGCCGTTGTAAAAGGTGAAAATTGCTGTCCACTTGTGAGCTCCTGAGTTGGCCTAAGCCTTGGGCTAGGCCTTGAAAAACCATGGCGACGGTCTTCAGGTAGTGAAGACCAGAGAGGTTCGGATCAGGGCTATGGCTAGCTCAACATGGAGGGCGAGGACACTTTCTGGCTAAGGGTTCGCACCATTAGACAGCGCTTGGGATTTCTGCTGTCAGGGCCTAAAAAAAGCTTCCCGAGGGAAGCTTTATGGGTCTGGACGTTTTTGTGAGAGGTCTTAGCGGACTGGAGAGCCCCTCATGAAGCGCATTTTGATGTCTTTGATGACGATCTCATCGTTATCGGCGAGGCGAACGTCGTCGACTTGCTTGCCGTTGACCCATGTGTCCTTGCCTTTGTGACTGACGTTCATCAAGCGAAAGCCGCTCTCGTCACGAAGGATGACCGCGAGCTTGCGAGGAGTGAACCAGCCGGTGACGTTGATATCGGCATCTTCGAACTTGCCAAAAATAAAGCAGGCTTTTTCGAGAAAGAGGTTCTCTTTTTTGCCGTTTCTTTCGACGACAAGGTAACCACGAATACGGGACGCTTTTTCTCTCTGAAGTTGAGCGAGGGCTTGCTGATCCATTTGCATGGTCATGCCGCCGAAGTCGTCATCTTCGTCTTTGTCGTCAGGTTTTTCGTGTTCGCTGAGGTCGATAGAGTTCCCCGTGAAGACGAGGGAGAACTTCCCGATGGAGACTTCGTCACCGTCGTTGAGGGCGTGGGTCGTGATCCTCCGCCCGTTAACGAAGGTTCCGTTGTTGCTCTGGAGGTCACGGAGAAGGTAGAAGCCATCTTTATGGATGATCTCAGCGTGATAACGACTGATACCGAGGTTATCGATGGGGACATCGCAATCTTCATTGCGACCTACTCGAATGAGAGGTTTGTCGAACTCGTACCTCTCAAGGGTGCGACCACCAAGGGAGAGGGTCAATTTCATGGGCATTGTGCTAACCGCCGGAACCATTAAAGAGGTTAGAAATCTTGTAATAAGCTATCAAAAGTAACAAACGTTCGGGTTCATTCTAGAGCAACTTTGCCGAACTTCGAACTGTATAGATTTTTGCGCAAGCGTCCAGAAAGCGAAGGCGCGTTGGCCTGTGAATTTAGCCAATATCAAGCTGTTCGGAAAGCGCGTTCGACTCTGACTGCGATTCTAAGAGACGGTAAACCAGGAGCGCTGCGGTCGAAACCGCGACAGGATCTTGGTGTTGGATCGAAAGACGGCTGATAAATTCCGCGACACAGGGGTTCTCTTTTTCGAGACGCTCAAGCATCCGAACGATATATGCGTTGTCGTCCTCAGACTCAAGCTCTCGACACACAGCATATCCAGTGTCTTTGGTTACGACGGGTAAGTTACCCACATTCACCTCCATAGCAGGCCTCTCAAATCTGTCGTCTTAGACGCAGGTCTCGGTTCCACGCGCTCAAATTAACCATCATAGCGAGCGAAAGCGATGGCTGTATTGTGCCCACCAAATCCGAAGCTGTTGGACATGGCGTTCTTCACCGCGACCTCTCGGGTTGCTCCTGGCACATAGTCCAAGTCGCAGCCTTCCCCGGGGTTTTCCAGGTTTAGAGTTTGGTGGACCTTACCTTCATGCACGGTTTTAGCGAGAATGATGGCCTCCACGCCGCCAGAAGCGCCGAGGAGGTGACCAACCATAGATTTGGTTGAGGACACGTTAATTTTGTCAGCGCTGTCACCAAAGACGCGGCGAATGGCTTGAGTTTCAGCCTTGTCCCCGAGGTCCGTTGAGGTGCCATGAGCGTTGATGTATTGAACATCTCCTGCGTTGAGCTTGGCGGCTTTAAGAGCCATTGACATGGCCTTACTAGCGCCTGTGCCGTCCGCTGACGGAGCCGTGATGTGCCCCGCGTCGTCGGACATACCAAAGCCGATCATTTCGGCGTAAATCGTTGCGCCACGCTTCTTGGCGTGCTCCAGGTCTTCAAGGACCAAGAGGCCAGCGCCCTCACTAAAGACGAAGCCGTCTCGATCGCGGTCCCAGGGTCGGGAGGCGCGCTCAGGTTCGTCGTTGCGCTTGGAGAGTGCGCGAGCAGAGCAGAAACCAGCAAATCCGAGGGGGACGAGGGCTGCTTCGGTGCCGCCGGTCATGAAGAGGTCGCCCTGGCCAGCTTGAATGGCCATATAGGCGAGGCCGATGGCGTGATTGGCCGAGGCGCAGGCTGAGGCCGTTGTGAAGTTAGGACCGGCAAATCCCAGGCGAATGGCGATTTCACCGGAGGCGGCGTTAATCATCATCTTTGGGACGAGCATAGGAGAGACACGGCGTGCGCCTTTTCCAATCAGCACTTCAGCCTGCTCTTGCATCGTGGCCAGGCCGCCGATGCCGCTCCCAAGTATGACTCCGCAGCGGTCGAGGTCGAGACTTTCGAGGTCGAGACCAGCGCTTATTTTAGCTTCTTCCGAGGCATAAATGGCGAATTGGCTGCAGCGGTCAGTTCGACGCGCCATACGTCGATCCTGAAACTTCTCGGGGTCGAAACCGCGGACTTCACCGCCAATTTTGACCGGGAAGTCTTCAGTTGAGAAGGATTCGATTTTACCGATCCCGCTCTTCCCTTCGAGGACACCGTTCCATAGGGATGAAACATCCAAACCCATGGAGGTGACGGCCCCCATACCAGTGATGACAACACGACGACTCATAGCTAATCTCCAATCACCCAGAGAGGGAAATATGGACAGAGCGCCCACTCACTGGGATCTTAATACCCAGGTCGTGACGCTTGCTTGAATTTCAGAAACGCGCTCCGCGACGCTTCACTATCTAAACTAAGAGATCCGGTCTGAAAAAAGGACCGGATCCAAAAAGTCACACTCCGGTGGGAGGGCGAGTACTTATTCAGAAGAAAAGCGTTGTGGCAAAAAGACCGATGACCCGAAAACGGGATTCAGTCCTTTTTACCGGCAGATGCTTTCGCTTCTTCAATGTATTTTACGGCTTCACCGACCGTTTGGATGCGCTCGGCATCTTCCTCGGGGATGGTCAATTCGAACTCTTCTTCGAGCTCCATGACAAGTTCAACTGTGTCGAGTGAGTCGGCACCAAGATCATCCACGAAACGAGTTTCGGGCTTAAGGCGATCTCGGGTGACGCTCAAGCGGTCACAAATAATATCTAAGACTTTATCAGAATCGGCAGACATGATTCTATTCCTTCCTTCGTGTCATTTGAGGGGGAGCTTATATCCAAATTCCCCGGTCCAAGCAACTGATGAATGGAAACTAGTCCACGGGAAGTCACAAGAAGCGACTTCACATGGCAAGGCCTCCATCAACACGAATAACTTCTCCAGTGATGTAACGCGCTTCATCACTGGCTAAAAAGGACACGGTCGCAGCGATATCATCACTTTGACCAAGGCACCCTAAAGGCACCCTATCCAATAACGATTTTTTGATGTCCTCGCCCAGCTCTGAGGTCATATCAGTCTCGATATATCCAGGAGCAACAGCATTCACCGTCACTCCTCGACTCCCCAGTTCCTTCGCGAGAGACTTGGTCAGACCGACGATGGCTGCTTTCGCAGACGCATAGTTGACCTGACCCGCATTACCTATGAGACCCACGATACTCGTGATGTTGACTATGCGTCCTCGACGGGCTCGGAGCATCGGCCGGGTGGCCTCTCGACAAGCCACGAAGACCGCTTTGAGATTGACGTTGAGCACGTCATCCCATTCCTGGTCTTTCATTCGCATCACTAGGTTATCGCGGGTGATTCCAGCGTTGTTGACGAGCACGTCAAGACGCCCTAACTCTTTTGCAGTGCCCTTAACAAGGTCTTTCACCGCCGCAGCATCGGACATGTCGCAAGGCTTCACCAGGGCGCTTCCGCCGGCGTCGGTGATCTCTTTTGCGACCGCTGCAAGTTTCTCTTCGTTACGCGCCACGAGGACGACCTTGGCGCCGTCTTTTGCAAGTCGAAGGGCGATCGCCCGACCGATTCCACGAGAAGCTCCCGTAACCAACGCAACTTTTTGTTCTGCTTCCGACATTCTTCGGGTCCTTTCAAGCTTCCTGGTTTGACCAGGCCTGAGCTGCGGCTTGCACGTCCTCGGCGGTCGCCGCCGACAAGCACACGATGCTCCGATCATTCTTCTTCATGAGCCCCTTGAGCACGCCCCCAGGGCCTAGCTCCAGGGCGTTCTCAACACCCATGGACTTCAACTGCGCCATAGACTCACGCCAGCGAACTGTGCCGCTCACCTGATCGACTAACTTGTCTTTCGCCGAAGCGGCGTCGTACGGCTTGGCATCGATGTTTGCTAAGACTGTGACCTTCGGCTCTGAGAATGTCACCGACTCAAGCTCCGTTCTGAGCTTCTCTCCTGCGGGCGCCATAAGCGCTGAGTGATAAGCTCCGGCGACTTTCAGAGGAAAGATTCGTCGTGCGCCGGCTTCTTTAACTTTTGCTGCGACGAGTTCAAGGGCTTCGCACTCTCCGGAGAGGACCACTTGAGTTGGAGAGTTGTCGTTGGCAACCCCGACCTTCTCACCGAGACCTGAGGCGTTGATCGCCTCTTGAACAGCGTCCACACCTAAGCCGAGCGCCGTGGTCATGCTGCTAGGAGTTGCCTCACAGCACTCCTGCATAAAGCGGCCCCGTAGCGCTACGAGCTTTAGAACGTCTCCCAGGCTCAAGACCTCGGCGTAAGCGAGGGCTGTGTATTCGCCCAGGCTCATGCCGCAGGTCACGACAACATCAGGGATCTCTCCGCCGA
>JARGOJ010000423.1:0-1571 GCA_029210225.1 Planctomycetota bacterium | reverse complement strand
TCTTTCAGAGCAGTCAAGGCCGCGAGGGATGCGACGACAATCGCCGGCTGGCTCACGTCGGTGCGGCGCAGCTCTTCTTCGGGGCCCTCAAAAGAGAGTCGCTTTAAGTCGAAGTCGACCAGCTCTTCCGCTTGCTCATAGAGCGCTCTCACGCTCTCATATTTGTCGTGGAGGCTTTTTCCCATCCCAACGGAGTGAGCTCCCTGGCCTGGGAAAAAGACGGCGCGTTTTGTCATGGTTAGACCCTTTATCTCAGGATAGAAGTTTGCTGGCGGCGCGATCCACTCAGCGGGTTGCTGTCAATGATCTCGCTGAGGCTTCAATAACGGAAGAGAGCCGAAGCCCATGCTAAACCCGAGCCGAAGGCGACCATAATGAAGTAGTCACCGCGATCGAGGCGGCCGTTTTTGATCGCTTCATCTAAGGCCATAGGGACCGTTGCGCCGGAGGTATTGCCAAACTTGTCGAGGTTCATGATCACTCGATCGAGAGGAATATCGCAGCGGCGGACGGCGCTCTCGATAATACGTCGATTGACTTGGTGGGGAACGACGATTTTGAGTTCTGACGGCTTGATTCCTGCTTGCTCACAGGCCTCGGAAATTTGTGTTGCGAAGCGGTCGACGGCGAAGCGGAATACGTCTCGCCCCTTCATGACCACGTAGTGTCCGCGTTCGTCGTAGTTCTCTTTCGTGAGAGGGTTTTTCGAGCCCCCTGTTGGAATCACGAGGACCTCGTCGTCACCTTTGAGTCCACCTGTCATAGCCAAGAGAGCTGAGTCGCTGCCTTCTTCGGCGCGAGTCAAAACAACACAGCCGGCCGCATCTCCGAAGAGCACCGCGGTGCTCCGATCTTTCGGATCGATAATACTGGTCATAATGTCCGAGCCGATAACCAAGACGGTCTTCGCCGCTCCGGCCCGAATGAATTGCGATGCTGTTTGGGTGGCTTGAACGTATCCAGCGCATCCCGAAAAGACGTCGAAGCCGTTGGCGTTCGGGATATTGAGTTCCCGTTGGACGAGGCTTGCGCAAAAGGGCAAGCGATAGTCGGGGGTCACGGTCGCAAAGAGGATCAAGTCGACATCATCGACGGTCAACTTTGCGTCTTCGAGAGCGGCCCGCGCCGCTTCCGCGCCCATTTTGGCGTTCGACGCGCCGGGCTCAGCGTAGTGTCTCGTTTTGATGCCAGTGCGCTTGACGATCCACTCATCACTCGTATCAAGGGTTTTGGTGAGATCCTCGTTGGTCACGATTCTCTCTGGCAAAAACCGCCCTGTTCCCGCAACTCTAACTTGATACAAAGACATGAATGAGCTCCCCAATCCTTTAAAACCGTGTCCATCCCTAAACACAGAGTAAGCCGGTTTTCTTAATCAAGTGACAACCGCCGCGCAAGTGTCTAAATAAAGGAATCTTGTGTTCGATTCTTAACAGATCGTCCTTATCCCTTATTATTTATCGATCTTAACGATTCGACGATGCGCGTGTTTATCGCAAGTCGAGCAAATTCACGGGCGCAATTTTAACCTTCAGAAGCTGTTAAAGTTGATATTGCGTAACGTTCCTGCA
>JARGOJ010000422.1 GCA_029210225.1 Planctomycetota bacterium | reverse complement strand
CGTTTAAATATCGCCGCTCCCGGCGGACAAACGCTTTACGTTGAGCTCTTCGGCGGGCAGGGATTCCTCTTCGGACGCTCTCACCACGATCAGCGCCGCGGGATTCGCAACGACTGGGTTTGCCGCGCTCTGCCTCAAGATTCCCCAGAGGCATCGACCAAGACTCGCCGTATCAGTAAGGTCTCTGGCGCTTTCCGAGGCGGCACGACTCCCAATTGGTATATGGTCGACTGGAGCACCGCCGGTATCACTCTCGATCGCGCTCCTTGCGAGAAGAACGGTTGGATCGAGATTCCAGCAGAGCCCACCGTGATCGATATCGCCAATGGCGCCGTCACTGTGACCGCTCATACCTATCCTTCAGAGAGCCTCCTGCTCCGCCGCCCCGCAGACGAAGGCCGTTGGTATGCACTTATCAATGGAAGCCTTGGCCTCATGGTGAATGACGGGGCTCTCGCGGGAACCTCGCCGAGCGGCGGAATGCCAGGATTTAACATCCTCTTTAAGGATGGTCACTTTGGCCTTAGCCCAAGAGGCGGCGCCGCCGTAAACCTGAATGGCGCTCCCATGGCTACGCCCCAATTACTTGAAAACGGCGCGGTCATTGAATACTCCGGCTACTCCATGAGCTTTAATGCTTTGGATGCCGCCGAACCCGCGCTCTAAGTCTCATCGTCCCACAAGAATAATGAACTTCGTTTCGATCGCCATTGAGTTGAAATTGCATTCGTAAAATTACATGGAAGTGTGTTCACTTCGAGCAACGAAGTGTTGAAGACAAAGGTGTTTTATGTCAGACGTCCCACCACCCCCACCTCCTCCACCACCTCCCCCACCACCTCCTCCCGGTGGCGGTGGCTACCAACCGGACGAATTCGACGACGGCATGACCCTTGCCGGCGCCGAGGTCAACATCCCCCCTCCCCCCACGACCGGCAACGCCGAAGCTCAGGGACAAGGTTATATTCCCGACGAGTACGACGACGGACGCACGATTGCTGGCGCGGAGATGGCCGTTCCTCCACCCCCGGAAGGCGGCATTCCCACAGGGGATCTCGGCGCCGATCGGGAAGTGGATACGACGGGAGCCAACTTCTTCGTGCGTATGCGTCGCACCGACGAAGCTGGGGATGGCAAGACCTTCAACGGTGTCGAAGTCATCACTATCGGTAGCGGTAGCGATCAGGTCCTCTCCATCGACCATGACCTCCTCGCCCCTGCTCACGCTCGCATAGTTTACCGTGACGGCACTTTTGAGCTGTCCTCCCTCGACGACGACGAGCATCCCATCGTGGTCAATGGCAAGCCTCTAGAGGGCACTCGCACCCTCTGCCGCGAAGACGAGGTTCTCTTCGTCGGTGAAGGTGGACCATCCTTCGTGATCGATATGCTCTATCCAAACCGCGACCCCCAAGGTGGAGGTGGTGGAGAGCTTCCAGAAGGCTTGGCTTTCCTCTCCGGAATCGTCACTCCTATCTCCGACAAGACCGGCCTCGCGCCGCTCTACATCGTGATCGGAATGGTCGCCTTGATCCTGCTCTTGCCGTGCGGATGCTGCATCCTGTCCGCCGTCCTTCGAGCGCTGATCACCTAACCCGCAACGCATCTGAAACGAGGTCCTCACCCAACGGTGAACGCCTCGTTTTTTCGTGCACTTATTTAACTTGAGAAAGCCCAGGAACCTTCCAGGACACTTGACCGTATCTAGTAGAGAATGGCCGTCTCTGCAAAGAAGCCCATGTGCTCAAGGACCCTTCATGAATCGCATCCTCGCTATCGGTCTCACTCTGGCAGTGCTTACAGGGCTCATCCTGTTTTTCCGTGGAGCCACGTCGGACCCAAAGCCAAAAACCTACAATTCAAAGGCGAGCCCTAAGAGAGAGGCAGAGGTGCTGCTGACCCAGCCCATCAAGCTCTCAAAGACCCAAACAGCCTCACTTGGCCAAGATGCGACGGGCGCCGAGCCCAAGGCCGTTGGAGAGGGCCCGCAAGAAAAGGGCGCAGCCAAAGATCAGCAGAGCAAGAAACGCCGCTGGCAACGGCGCCGGATGCGCTTCTTAGCCAATCGCTGGGTTCAAGGGATGGAAGAGTTTGCCCGTGACAAGAATCAATCCTTGATCGCTGCAAAGCTCGAATTGCTCATCGTCAATCTAAGCCTCGACGCGCAGTTGCTGGAAGACGTGCTCGAAGACTTAAACAGAAGCGGCTTAGGCTTTGAGATTCGAGTGGATCCCAGAGTTTTGGAATACCTGAAGAAGAACGAGGTTGAAGTCAGCCTGAGGCTCAAGAGCATCTCCCTGAAGGACGCCCTAACTCTAATACTCAGTGTTCACCCCGATCTCGTCTATTTTATTGACAATGGAATACTAGAGATTACCTGGAAACAGCTTGCCCCCCTCTCCCAAAGGGCCCAGGAAGCCAAGCTATTTGAACGCATCCCCATCGATCAACTTCACGCTGACTATCGAAAGGTCCTTCGAACTCGCAAAGTGAGTCTAAACTTCAAGAATACCCCCTTAAGTGACGTGATTTCTTTTCTCCAAGATATTTCAGGACTGAACATCACGGTCAGTCGAACTATCGACACAGAAGCCCTATTGGTCAATCATGAGGCTCAAGACACTCTGGAAAACATCCTCAAAGCCATTCTTTCAAAGCACAAGCTCCATTGGATCTTTGAAAATGAAACATTGAAGGTCGTCGACAAAGCGAGCTCCGACGCGTTCTGGCAAAATCTCAACAAGATTGAGACGCAGCAAAAAACCGCGCAACAACATCTGAACTCAAAGGCCAGCCGATCTTTGAGTGGCGCGAGCCTCGGGCAGGCGCTGTCCTTCTTGAAAAGCGAGTTTCAAGTGGGAACCTCCAACTCAGCGAGCTACAGCTGGAATGGAGCCCTCAGAGTCAATCAGGGGGACAGCCTCGCCCTAATCTGTGAGCGAATGGCCCTACTCGCGGATGGTTCCTGGGAGCTGCGCCAGCAACCCTCCGGTCAATATGCTGTCTATTTTTGGCAAGCCCAACCGGGGCTAATAAGTTATTGCCAAAGCCTCCTCGATGACGCCAATACAGGAGTCAGCGCCAATATCCTTGACAATCACAGGGTCGCCTTTGAGAAGCTCAGTGATACGGCCACACAGTCAATAACACAGGCCCTTCAATTCAAGAGCGACACTCTCAAGCTCCAATCAGCAACACAATTGAGAATGAAGCGAAATGCCTTTCGAGAACAACTCCAAGTCTTGGCGAGCCACTGCCTCAAGGCTTGGCTGGCTTCGAATTCCGATAAGACTTATCAAGGTTTAGCGAGCGACCAAGACATTTTACAAGCCTACGAGCTACGCCATCGACTCGGATCGGGAGCCAAACTCGAATCACTGCTCAACGACTATATCTTCTGGATCAATCAAACGACCTTCGAAGACCCCCACCCGGGGTTAAAACTGCTCGGGCTTGGAGACGACTGAATCGGTCGCGCCTTAACTCAGGCAGTGCTTCCAAACGATTTCAGCGCACACATTGACAAATGTCCTTGCGCATAATCAATCCAATTCTCACTATGAAGGCGTCAAGCTCAACTCGAAATCATTGGCAAATGATAGGCTAAACAGCGAGTCTTAATTCAATTGGAATTCGCGAATGAGTTTATTTTTAGACCGCTACGAAATTATTGCCGAGCTTGGCCGTGGTGGCATGGGTGTTGTTTGGAAAGCCCAGGACCATAAACTCAATCGAATCGTTGCGATTAAGGTCATGCACACTGTTCAATCGATGGCTCAGCTACGTCGATTTCAAAGAGAAGCTGAGGCCGTCGCACAACTGCGACACCCAGGAATCATCCAAATATTCGACGTCGGCACCTCTCCTGATGGCAAGCCCTATATTGTTATGGACTTCGTTGATGGCGATTCACTCAAGGAAATGGTTGACGAAGATTTGGTCAGCCCCGAGAAGGCATTGATCCTCATTAAGCAGGTCGCAGATGCCCTCACTCACATTCACGATCGCGGCATTCTTCATAGAGATATCAAACCTCACAATATCGTCGTCGATAGCAAGACAGGCATTCCAGTCTTGCTCGATTTCGGTTTAGCCCGAGAGCGGGACAAGTCGTCCTCGTTGACGGAAGATGGGTCCGTTTTAGGAACCGTTGCTTACATGCCTCCGGAGCAAGCCGATGGTCAGGTTGTTGGAGAGCGGGCGGATATCTATAGCCTCGGGGCGACCCTCTATTATGTCCTAGCGGGGAGGGCTCCATTCCAAGGCGACCGCGTGGCCCTCATGAAGCAGGTCTTCATGGATAGCCCAATAGCGCCCTCGAAGTTCTCTAAAAACGTCCCAAAGGCCCTTGAGGACGCTTGCCTCCGCTGCATGGCAAAGGACAGCGAGGAGCGGCCCCAGAGCGCCGAAGCCTTCTCTGCGGAGTTGAGCGCTCTTTTGGAGCAGCCCCCCAGCCCAGCGCCTAAAATGGGGCCTGGGACATGGATCACGGCTGCGCTGATCCTGTTTTCAATCGTAGTCTCGGCTTTTCTATTCTTCTCACGAGCGGGCCTGGTCACTATTGAGGGGGGTGAAGCCGGGATGGAGGTTTACCTCAATAATGAGCCAATTGGGCGATTCGGCAAAGACGGTCGATTCAAATACAGCTTTCCCCCCGGTCAACACACGCTTCAGATTGAGCCAAGGCGTGGTGACCAGTTCAAATACGCCATCACTGTCGAGGCTGGGGATACACTGCGGCGAACCCTTCCTTACTTCGTCACACTCAATATTATCGCGCCATCGGGGACCAGTGTGCACATGGGAAAGGAGCTTTTGGGAGAGTGCGATGACAATGGTCAAATTCAAAGCAAGCTTCGACCAGGTCGCGTCGAGTTGGAGTTTCAGCTCAATCACAGTCGCTATATTGAAAGTCTTTCTCTTGAAGGAGGAAGTAATGTCGTGCGTCGCTTCGACCTCAATGGCAGGCTCAAGGTCGTCGTCAGAGCCGGACTCAAGGCGACGATCCTTGACTCCTATGAGAACATCTTGAAAGACCGTGAAGGCAGAGAACTGAAGAATCTCACTGTGCCTGCCGAATACGTTTTGCCGATGGGGCTGTATGAGTTGGAATTAAAGGGCGAAGGAGTACTCGGGGATGGCCCGAAGACTTGGCGCAAAGCCTTCAAGATCCGACCCAAGAAGTTGAGGACGCTGAAGATTCACACTGGCTTTCGAAGCAAGCTAGATTATGGCGGCTATTGGGCCGACCCCGTGTTCTTCGATTGCAATGGTGATGGTTACCGCGACATCTTTGCGCTTTGCGCTTCCGGAGACGGCACTCGCCACGACCGGGCTGGCGCTCAAGTCGTGGCTTTCTCAGGATTTAACGGTGAGATTCTCTGGCAGCGGCCACAAAATACGGCGAGTTATTATGGACGCTTGGTGCTTCACAAAAGCGCGCTAGGTCCGGCGATTGTGGTCGGAGAATGTATCGACGGGAAGTATCAGACAGCGTGGTTATCAGTGAAGGATGGCCGAGAGCTTCACTCTATTGACGGGATGTCAAAGCCTCAGGGGGACCAGGAGAAGATTGCGGAGATGCCTGTTGGCCGATTCGATCTTCCTAGCGGTGAAGGCGTCGTATTAGTTGGCCGTGAGAAATTCTACATATTCGACAATAAGCTTAGGCGTCGGCAAACAATTGATTTAAAGACCAAAGTAAAGCAGTACAACCACATCTATCGTACTCCCATGACCTTGAGCTTGGACCCAGATAAATTGGTGAATGATCTGTTTGTGGTGGTTCCAGATGGAGAAGAAAAAACCAAACTATTAATTTTCCGCAATTTGGGGGCGGGAGCAAACCCTACTGAGATAAAGCTTCAGTCAGATGGTGGAGCGATCCCTTTCGATAACAACAGCAAGCTGTTAACTCATTTCCTCGGCATGGGAAGCACTGATGGCATTGTCATTTGGGATCTTAAGTCAGAAGCGATCATTGACAGGTTTCCATTTGACGGACATGTCAAGTTCGTCTTTCCCTACAAGCGCGGGACAAAGAATCGCCTCCTGATATCCCCTACCAATGAAGCGGGAGCGGCCTTCACTCCAATAATCATTGATGACACTGGCAAGCGTATTCATATCCTCCCGGGAGGTTATCCAATAACATTAAGCCGGGGCAAGAAGACTTATATCGTGCCAAACGCCCGAAACGGTCGATATGGCCCCATTACTATTTGTGATCCTACGAGCCAAATGGACATTGTTTGGAAAAGCAAGAATCAGCCTTCCTTGAATCGGATTCGGGCCGTTGACCTCACAGGTAATGGTCAAGAGAGCCTTCTTATTCATTCCAATGGGCGCCTCATTCACTTCACTCCGCCTCTTGATTAAGACTTTCTCTCCAATGGCGATCCAACCACTGACGTTGCTTCTTATTTAATCCAATTCCCGGACGCGCCTCTGTGAGCATCAATAACGCCTCGTCTACTGTCGTGGCCCAACCGCGCTTAAGAAGCAACAAGGCGGCAAACAAGGCGGTTCGTCCATGACCTTGAGCGCAATGAATCAGTGTCCGACCTGGCTTTAATTGATCGATGGCCTTCCATGCCAAATCCAATTCGGGGACCGATGCATCGAGGATCGGCAATGAAATGTAATTGACCTCGAAATCCAGGGGCCGCCGCTCGGTAAACTCCGCCGTGCAATCCACCAAGTTCGTCAGGTCACTGGGGTACTCTGAAGGAAAGAGGCGCCGCGATAAAACAAGGTCATCTAAAGTATCAAAGGCATTTTCTGAGATCAGCAGCCTATAGAGATGCCAAACTCCATAATTGAAGGCTAAAAAAGGCGCCCAAACAATCAATGCCCAGAGTGAAATGCGCCCTCTCGATTTGCCAAGAAGCCCCGGTTTATTCAATGCGTAGGCCAAGCTCAGCAAGGCAAAATCACCAGCGAGCCAAAAGAGCGGGATACCCCAGAGTTCAAGCTTCAAAGCGCCATAGAAGAGCGCGACCGAGATGAACAAGAAGCAGAGACTGTATTTCATTAGGACCTAAGCCGAAATTAATGGACGACGCGACATCAATTAGATATCGCTCAGGATAAGAGCTTTACTCAATTCAGTAGGATGCGCCCACTTGGAGCAGCATGCGATCGGGGTAGCGAATACAACTAAGAACACCCGTCATATCGGGGGCGCTGTCCATGAGGAGTATGCGTTTGCGCTCGATGGGTCGGGCGGCGTAGCGTTGGGCGACAAAGTGCGTCGGTAAATGACCCACGGCGAGCATCTCAGGGCCTTCCCATGACTTCAGCAGGCGCTTGGGACTGTTCCAGAAGAGGTCCTTTTCCGTCTGATCTTCGAGGGCTTTATTCGGATTGATTCCGCTGTGGGCGCAGATTAAATCGCCCCGAGTGTAGTAGGGCTGAAGGTCTCTGAGGAAGAAGTCTTTATGGTCGCCGGGGAGGCTCGCGTAAAACTCTTCGTAGGGCAAGATATACGGCTCTCCGCGATTCTTAGCGGGGATCA
>JARGOJ010000421.1 GCA_029210225.1 Planctomycetota bacterium | reverse complement strand
CATCGATCTTTGCGATGCCGTCCTTGAACCAACGCTGATACTTTGACTTCTGACTTCCCGAGGCTTGCTTCATAGACTGAAGTAGATTTGTGAGAGATATCAATCCCTTCGCCTTTTCTACCAGGACGGTCGTCCGAGCTTTAGGATCTGCGCCGCCTCCCACGCCTGTCGCCTGCCGACCTGGCAAAATATTGACTGTGGTTCGGAGGGTCGCCCGGTTGAGGAAGAGCAGCGCCAGGCCAGTGTCGTTGGGAGTGCGGTTCCAACTGCCATTGCTGTCTTGGAGGGCGCAGACATAATCGGCACCTTCAAGGTACCAATCGTGGCCATCGAAGGTGTCGACGCCGATCAGCTCGCAGGCCTTCTCCAGACTATACATATAATAGTAGTACCAACTTGAGCTGCCTTGACCTGGGTTCTTCGTGATCGAGTAATTTCCCGCATCCCAAGCTAATCCTTCCGAGATCATACGGTTGAAGTTCGCATCGTCTTTTCGAGAGAATCTCTTGTGTGACTTCAGCATATCGGCCGCGATGGCAAGAGAAGAGAGACCAGCGTTTGTCATTGAGCCATAGGCGTTCCCAGCCATGCCGTAGGCCCATCCTCGGTATGGAACTCCGCCCCGGGTGTTGTTCTTTTTGCCGCGGGCTTTGGTGCTGGCTTTCTCTTTCTTCTTTTTACTGGCTTCACTCTCACCGGTCATTCCGATGGCGTGGCGGCCCCGACCGCTTTCACGGCACTGGATAGAGGCAAAGTGGTCAAAGATCTCGCGCCAAACAACTGGGTTGATCTTTGCGCCGGCGCGATGGGCTGCGTGAAGCGCGAGCACAGCGAACTGAGTGTTTGAATTGTCATAGGCATTGGGACGGCGAACGCCGCCGCCTTCTCCTGCTGCTCCTGTTGGAGTGTAATGCCAGGTTCCCTTGCCCACATTGCGGCCTTGAACAAGCCAGTTCGAGAGGACCTGAATGCGCTTGAGGTTGGCTCGTCCGACGCGGCCTCGGATGTAGCGAGGCATCGTACTGGTTCCCTCTGGAGGTTTTCGAGTCACGCTTAGGGCTTCCAGGACCATGATATACAGTGAAACACCGTAGATGCGAGTCGGTTTCATAGCGGCGAGCTGCTTCATACCAGCCTGGATGACTTTGTCTTTCGGAGAAACTCCCGAGCGTAGCAGGGCGAAGAGGCGGAGTGATAGATAACCCATTTGGGTCGATCCAGCGCTGCCACCGCCGCTCGTTTTTAGGTAGGCAACGCCTTTTTTGATGGCTTCTTTGATGCCCTTACGAATCTTCGCAGGGTCACGTTTGCCCTTTTCTATAAGAATGATTCGGCCGGCTGCGGCGCTTTTATACTTGCGCTCTATGCTTGTCGTTTTGAGGGTCAGATCAAGGCTGTAGTCGAAGACTGAGGAAAGAACGCAGCCCTGTTTGATATCGAAAACCGTCGTCCATGTGAGGGTGCCGGATTCGGGCTTGTAGGAGGATGTTTGCCCTGGATTCGGTTGGAATTTGACGATGCCTTCGATGGTCATTTTCGAGCCGCTCGTCTTCGCCTTGATCTTTCCAATTGCTTTGAGGGAAAGACTGTACGGGAGCAAGCGCGTAAATGCGTCTGCGGTGGGCGCTCCTTTTTTCGAGATTTTCTCGGGAATTGAAAGGGTGTAGTAGAAGATCATGTTCGGGATGGAATCGATCTTCTCAGAGTAGGTTCTGCCGTTCTTAAAGGCCGCTGGGCCAAGGGGCAGGGCGGCAGGAAAGTTGATCCTCATCATGCCGACCTTGGCAGCGTCAGGAACAACGCGGTACCGAGCAGACTCTTCAGCGCCGATTTTCCACTTCGCTGTCGCCGCGTCTGCGGAAGCTGTGGTAAATCCCAAGAAGATGACTGCGACGAATAAAGCGTTCGATTGACGCATTTCCGTTTCCTCCGCTAGCTGCTGTGAGACGGTGGGACAATTGTTTTTAGAGGAGACCTATAAGATGGCCTTGACTGGTAAAGGCTGGACCTCACTCCAAGTTTTTCAAATGTATCCCGAGATTTGCCATAACTTTTTATGACAAAGGTTCGACAAGTATGAACCAATTCGTTCAAGTTGGATAGGCAATTTTAGCGCTTAACTACAAACTTTGAAACCATGGAGTCTCCTCACTGGTCGGACCAATATTGTCCTGTTAAAGTGATATGACTTGATGAAAAATCGGTATTGAGGTCAGCAATTTATGGCATTTGAGCCAGTCGCGAGGGAGAGAATATCGGACCGCGTCGCCGATGCCCTCCGCGGCGCAATTTTGAATGGCCGATTTGGAACGGGAGATCGTCTCCCCGGTGAGCGTCAGCTCGCCGATGAGTTTGGTGTGAATCGTTCGACTGTCCGCGAAGCATTGCGCGCTTTAGAACGACTTGGACTGGTTGAGACTCGACAGGGTCAAGGCACACGGGTTCTTGATGTGCTCCGCTCTGCGAGCCTGACTCTCATTCCAGAGCTGCTTGCTCCGGGTGGCGAAATCGATTGGCTCCTGATGCGAGATATCCTTGAGTTTCGCGTCGAGTTCAACGGTGCCGCTGCACGTCAGGCCGCCGTCCGTCGGACCGAAGAGCAACTTGGCGAGATTGAACGCCTGATTCTGGGCCTTGAGAGCGCTAAGACGGTCGCCGAAGTCCAGGAACTCGACTTTGAGTTTGTCCACACGCTGGTTCGTGCCAGCGGCAACCGAGTTCGAGTGTTGCTAATGAACGGATTGAAAGCGGGCTATGAAAAGCATCGTGACCTCTTCGCGAATCTTTACTCTGTTCCCTTTGATGTCTCCTACCACCGGGCCCTTTTTGAGGGATTAGAAGCGAAAGACCCCGACGCGTCCGAGAAAGCGATCCGTGCCTACATGGAGATGCCTCTTCGATTGCTGTCAAATATCGGGCTGCTCGACACGGAATTCTCATAAAGACTTGTTACAAATGAGGGTTACGGGGTGACTTATTTCGTGGCGTGGTTTATAGTGTGCGCCTTCCAAAGCTAGCTTCGAGGGTCAGGTGTCCCATGGGCGAATATGGACCGCCAGATGGTGACGACGAATTTGATGATGTGGGCGATTTCGACGAAATCGACGACGTTGATGAATTCGATGAAGGGCCTGACTTCAAAGAAGTTGTCCCCGGCCAAGGAGTCGAAGACAGCTTTGACGACGATTTTGAAGATGACGACGGATTCACAATGGCCAGCCCAGGCGCAGAGGAGGATTTCGAGGATTTTGAAGAGTTCTAATTGAACAACTTCGAGGTTTCATCGGCCAGGGGCTCCAAATAACCTTTGATATAGAGGTCTGAGAGTGTGGCAAACGAGACATTTGGTCTTCTTTGCATAGGGAATGAACTTCTCTCAGGTAAGGTCGCGGAAACGAACCTTGCCTATTGGATTCAGGAGTTCAAAAAACTGGGACGTCGGGTCACTGTGGCTATTATGGCCCCCGATGAGCGCTCTCTCCTCGTAGACACAATCCGCTTTATCCGGCAAAATTGCGACATATTATTGATGAGTGGTGGCATCGGTCCGACCCATGATGACTTCACCTTGCCGGTTCTTGCAGAGGCCTTAAACAAGCCGCTTGTAAGGTATCCAGAATTAGTTGAAGCCATCGAAGGCTACTATGGGGAGAACACGAATTCGCACCTTTTAAGCATGGCCGATTTACCCGAGGGGACTGAGTTGCTTTACTGGGACCAATTGCTCGTCCCACTGTTCCGAGTTGAGCAGATTTACGTTTTCCCAGGAGCGCCAAACTTACTACGCAAGAAGTTTAGCCTTCTCGCCAAGGACCTCAGCTCGATACCAAACTATGTCCATAAGATTTACACAACATTCGATGAGGGGGTCATAGCCGGCCCCATGGAACAAATTGAACAACGTTTTCCAGGAGTCTATGTGGGTTCCTATCCTCGCTACGATCCAGGCGCAGACTATCGGGTCCTCGTCACAATGGAGAGCAAGGACAAGGAATTGCTACAAAGAGCCTACGAAAACCTTATGACCCAGGATTTTCAATCGGGGGTACTTCGAGTCAACAGCGAAGAACCCAAGCCGGTGAGCACAGATTCATAATACCCTCGGGTGTTTTGAGTGTTCAGAAGCAAGGAAGGATGACTTCAAAGTGAGTGGACAAGCGACTGAGAGCGAATTACACGCCCTCAAGAATCGAATTCGCGGGGCCGCACGTGCCCGTGATTTCAACAAGGTGACAGAACTCTGGGGAAAACTCATCGGACAGGATGGCGATCTCGATCGCGATTTCTGCTATGAGATCGCTCAGGAAGTCTCTGGCCGCGGTGACAAAGACCAAGCAGGACGCCTGCTCTTCGATCTCCTTCCAAAGCTTCAAGATAGTCAGGATGAAGTCTTTGAGTTGCTTCGGCGGGTCGCGAAACTCGCGCCTCGTATTCCTGAGCTTCGCGAAGAGCTTATCACCCAGTATCGCCGCATCTACGGCCACTACAACGGCCTCGAAGCCGCCCTCAAGCGCACTGGATTACTCGTCAACGGTTCTGTCGACAAATCTGTCGCCGAGCTTGATGACGCCTTCTACTTCAAAGAAGGCGACTTCGTCTTTCACACCCGCGGCTGGGGCATCGGTAAAGTTGTCGACGCCCTCCCGGAAAACGGCGATATTATTATCGACTTCCACGAAAAAGTCGGCCACCGTATGAACTCTCAGATGGCGCGCCGGTCACTCACTCGCAAGCCCGCTGATGACTTCGATGTCCTCCTCTGGCAAGACCCAGCGTTGGTCAAGACGCTCTCCACGGAAGACCCGATTGAGCTGCTCAAAAAAGCCCTTCGCACAAAGCCACAAATGGTCGCTCGCGACCTCCGTGAGCGTATCTCTGGCGACGACAAGATTCTCACCAAGTCAGAATGGACAAAGTTCTGGGCCGCAGCCCGGCGCAAAGCCCGTCAAGATCCTTGGGTTGATATCGGTCCCTCTCCAAAATGCCTCATGAGCATGCGTGAGAAGCCTCTTGATCGCGAAGAGGAAGTCGGCGAAACCGTCCGCAAAGCTCCAAGTTTCGCTGCCCGTATCAAGATGTGCTATCAAGAGATTGTCGCCGTTATCGACGCTCGCAAAAAAGACAAAAACAAAGGCGACACTCCTCCATCTTGGCTCGCGCAAAGCCTCATGAACATGGAGAAAGACCTCAAACGAAAACGCAAAGACAAGACCATCAATAAAGCTGGCCGCATTGAATTTGAAATGTTCAAAGCCCACGTCGCCACGGTCTACCCAAACATTGTCAACGACCTGCGAATCTCCGAATTCGATAAGGAATCCATCACGATCAAAGCGGTCGCTGATTTCCCGATCGATCCTGTGGAAGATCCGGAAGACGCCGATCCAACAGCGGTTCCTGCTGATGCAGCGGCTGATCCGACCGCCGCAGACCCCACAGCGAGCGCCGCAGACCCCACTGCCAGCGCTCCCGATCCGACAAGCGATCCAACCGCCGCCGATCCAACAGCTCCTGCGGCCGACCCTACCGCCGCAGATCCCACAGCTGCGATCCCAGACCCAACGGCCGATCCAACAGCTCCGGCAGTTTCTGAAGCCGTCGCTGAGGACACTTCCGATGTCGCTGTTGTGACTGAGCCCGTCGATGCCGATCAGTTTGTCCCAGGACCAGACTTCCTCACCCAGGGCGTTGTCGATGCTCTTCAAGACGTCGACGATATGTGCACCGTGGTCAAGAAAATGACCGTCGAGGCCTATCGCCGGCGAATGATTAAGCTCATTATCTTCGCCTTCCCTGACACTTGGTTGACCGTGCTGAAAACACTCATGCTCGATCCACCGATTGGTCTCTTCGACAACATCGCTAATGAGTTGATCGCCAACGATGCTCACCGCGTTCTGTCTGAAGTGGCAGCCATTGTCAACGTCAAGCCAAAGGACCACCCCGTTACTTTGTCTAGCCTGACACGCTCTCACTTCAAAGGCCTCTACGAAGACCACCTGCCTCGCCGCAGTCACTTCGAGATCCTCACCAAGCATCTCAGCGTGCTTGACCACATCTTCTTACAGTATCGCTCTGCCCTCGATAAGAAGGAAAAGGCGCTCAAGAAGGCCATCGTTGAGAATCTCAAAGGCGTGTTCGCAGAGAAGTCTCTCGGTGCAGTCCAGCGAGTCATCGACGATAGCGGTCAGGAAGAAACGCGACGTTTGCTCTTCCTCGTTCGCCAAAGTCCATCTGTGACACGCGCTGTTGTGACCAACGTCGAAACATTGATTGCTAAGGTCTTCCCATTGTTGCTCGCTGCAACAAAGAAGAAGAGCGACAGCGACGGTGGCTTCGTGATGACGACCCGTGCAGGATTGGCGCGCCGCGAAGAAGAGCGCCGCCACTTGCTCGAAGTCGAAATTCCTCTCAACAAGGAAGACATCGGAAACGCTTTGGCACAGGGCGATATCTCGGAGAACGCGGAACTCGACGCCGCTCGCCAAAAACAGGAGCTTCTCAGCAAGAAGTTGCAGTTGTTGGAATCGGAGCTCTCACGTGTCAAGCTCATCGACTTCAAGAAGCTCAAAGGCCGCAAGGTCGAGGTCGGTTGCGAAGTTCGCGTCAAGAACCTCGAATCCAACGAGGTCAACAACTTCGTGATCCTCGGACCTTGGGATACCAACGACGAGAAAGGTTACATCAGTTACCTCTCTCCCGTTGCTCAGGGAATCTTGGGCCGTAAGAGTGACGAGAAGGCAGAAGTCAAACTGCCAGGTCGTAAGGATCCCGTTATGTTCCAGGTCTTAATGATCGGAATTCCCGACGCGACCGCCTTCTTTTCCGGAACCTAAGCAGCCAAACGTCATTGCTTCGAGAGGAAGAGACTATGTCCTTCGATTATCAGGGAACTGAAAAATACATTTCCAATGAGTCGTTGAACTCCGCGGTGAACGCAGCCATCACACTCCAACGCCCGCTTCTCATAAAAGGAGAGCCGGGCACTGGAAAAACTTTGTTGGCGCACTCCATCGCGGAAAGTCTTGACCTCGAACTGATGACCTGGCATGTGAAGTCCACGACCCGGGCTCAAGATGGGCTCTATCTTTACGATGTCGTCCGCCGCTTGAACGACAGCCGTTTCGGCAGCGGCGATATCACAAATATAGAGAACTACATTGACCTCGGAGTCTTAGGCCAGGCCTTCGATAAAGACAAGCGGGTTGTTCTGCTTATCGATGAGATTGACAAGGCCGACCCTGAATTCCCAAACGATTTGCTTCACGAGCTTGATGCTATGGAGTTCAACGTCGTTGAAACCGGTCGCCTGGTGAAAGCAAGCCAACGTCCGGTCGTCGTGATCACCTCCAATGCAGAAAAAGAGCTGCCCGACGCCTTTCTTCGGCGCTGCGTCTTTCACTACATTGAGTTTCCCGAACAGGAGCTTATGGAGAAGATCGTCGACGTTCACTTCCCAGAACTTGGGCGAGAGCTACTTCTTACAGCGCTCAAGAAGTTCTACGAACTCAGAAAGAAGGACAGCCTTC
>JARGOJ010000420.1 GCA_029210225.1 Planctomycetota bacterium | reverse complement strand
GCTCTTGCGTGTCTTAAGGGCGTCTGGTAAAACTTGCGGCTCACAAAATATGGCGATATAGCTCAGGTGGTTAGAGCGAGGGATTCATAAGCCCTAGGTCGCTGGTTCGAGTCCAGCTATCGCTATTAGAAAAGAAGCGCGTTCCTGAAGAGGAACGCGCTTCTTTTCGTTCAGGGCTGGATTTTGGAATCTCTCACTATGATTGCTCTGCATAGGCAAAGCTTCAGCATGGAACGGATTGACCCGACTATCAGCCTCTTCCCGGGGAGATTTGCGACCTTGTATTTGTTACAAAAGTACTCTCCTCAGCCAATCAATAGCTAGGTGTTTCATGAAGATTTTCCAACTTACTGTTCTCGTCTTAATTTTCTCAATGAATCCTTGTTGGTCGCAAGATGCTGCGCCAGGAACTTCTAAGAAGAAGGATCCATTCGCGGGAAAGACGGTGTCCGAGCTCATAGACATTCTCAAAACGGGAGCTTATCTCGAAAAATTGCGGGCCATCCCGTCATTAGGGGCTAGGGGGACTAAAGCAGAGAAGGCGATTCCAGAATTAGTGATTCTGATTAAGAAAGGGGAGCTTGTTCAAGATAGCGCAATGGCTCTTGCTCAGATTGGGCAAAAATCGCTCCCTGAACTCGTTCAATTATTGAACGTCAAGAGTCCGTATGCTCGCGAAATGGTCGTCTGTGCCCTCGGTGAAATGGGACCGCTGGTGAATAAGGCCTTTCCAGATTTGATTAAGGCCCTTGTCAGAGCAGTGAAAGAAGACAAGGAAAGCCTTTGGAAACGAATTGGCAAGACGATCGTCAAAATGGGGCCTGGCGCGATCCCTAAATTGATAAATGTGATGAAAGACAAGAAAAGTCCAGCTCGTTACATGGCGGCTGCCGTCATCGGAGATATGGGAGTCGGGGTTCTTGAACCTCTCACGAAGTTGATAAAAGGCGATGACAAAGATCTCCGTTTTCTGGCGGCGGTTGGCTTGAAAGGCCTTGGTCCTTTGGCGGCCAAGCTGACCCCTGATTTAATCGAAATGATTGGCGAGAAGGATGAGAATTCGCGCATTGCAGCGATTCAAGCGCTGGAAAAGATCGGCCCAAAAGCAGAGGCCGCTGTTCCAACCCTGATAAAAATAGCAAAGAACCCTTCCGCAGAACTTCGCCATGTTGCAATCTCTGCCTTAGGAGGGATTGGATCGCCTGCAGAAAAGGTGATTCCGGTATTGACGGACCTATTGGACGACAAAGATGAGGACTTTCTCTACGGGGTCATTTTTGTACTTGGGAAATTTGGTCCGCGAGCTGCCAATGCGGTGCCAAAACTCCTTCAATTGTTGAAAAATGAGGATCTTGATTGTGACGAAATAATTGCGGACACTTTGGCGAAAATTGGTCCCAAAGCAAGGGCCGCTGTTCCAATGATTCTGAAGGAAATGAACGATGAAGATTCGATTTTTTCGGAAGCAGGGATAAGAACTCTGGGGAAGATTGGCGCGGGAGTCAAGGGGGTTGTTCCAGCCCTCCTTAAGGAATTGAAAGGTCCAGACGAATATCGTCGTTGGGAGGCCGCTGAGGCCCTTGGCAACATAGGACCCAAAGCCAAAGTTGCGGTTCCAGCGCTCATTGCGGCTTTGAATTCTGAAGATCGCCTCCTTCGTACGAATTCCGCGAAGGCACTGGGGAAGATCGGAGTCAGAGATGAAAAAGTAATGAATGCGCTCATTGAGGCCTCAAAGGACAAAAAAAATCTATCACTACAAGTAGTCGTCGTGGAAGCACTAGGTCAATTATGGGCTCATTCGAATAGTGATACGGTGTTCAGCGTGTTAAAGCGCCTTCAAAAAGATGCTGATCCTTATGTTAGAGAGAAAGCAACTGAACTGCTAAAGAAGCTCTCCCCAATTGCTCAGAAAAAAGCCCTGGAGGATGTGGCAAAGATCAAAAAATT
Organism: Planctomycetota bacterium; assembly: GCA_029210225.1. Classification (GTDB taxonomy): domain Bacteria; phylum Planctomycetota; class J058; order J058; family JARGOJ01; genus JARGOJ01. The sequence continues at coordinate 5,597 of JARGOJ010000420.1, read as the reverse complement.
GGGAGTGCGGCATTCTTATAAATTCTCAGTGAATACCACTTTGAAAATCAAGAGTGGTAATCAATTAATCACTGTAGACTCACCAAACTCATTTCAATATGACAATTACAAGAGTAAAGATGGTCTCGTCGTTCAACTCAATGAAATCGTCAATAACTTGATCATTAATGGTGCAGAATCCCTTCATATGGTTCTCAATAAAAATGGCGAAATCACCAGGCAAGGTGGACAAACGCAATTTCAGACCTATCAAGAATCAAATGCCAAAGTGAAGAAGCGGCTTGACTCTCTCTTTCGTACGCACTTCGCAAAGATCACTCTTGATAAAGAGGGCAAAGAACGGACTCGAAAAGTCACGGTCGCTGGTGAATACGGAGAACATCTCGACGCCACCATCGACAATGTTCGTTGGTTTCATCCCTATTTTCCCGCCAAAAATCGCTGGGGCGCCTTTCGAACCTTTGATATCGGTAACGGAGGCAAGCTAGATGCGTATTTTTCATACAAAAGATTAGGCGAAAAAGACGCAGCGGGAAATTCAGTTATCGAGGTCTCTGCAGATGTCTCAAAGGACGTTATCTCCACGAATAGAGGGAAGCTTCACAAGGCGACATACCGTATAAGTGGAGTCCAGTCTTATGATGAAAAGCAGAAGCTATGGGTCAGTGGGAAAACAAAAGTCACCTTTAGTTACACCCTCAATGGAGTCTTCATGCAGGGGACGATGACGTTAGTCTTAAGCAAGCTTGCTGGGCCAGTAAAGCTGACGTCGATGAGGCCCAAGGCTGAGAAAAAATTGCCCGATCTTAAATTGGATCCTGCGACGCTCTCTAAGTACTCCTATCAAATGTCTATTGATTCTGATGTGACAACAATGGTCAACGGGCAGGCCTTGAAATTTGTCATACCCGTCAAGCTTCGCTACGAGAACTCTGTCGGCGCGAAGGCTGTGATTGTAAAACTGAAGGACTTTAAGTATCAAGTCAATGGGAATGGCCGTACAAATCTCTACGTTGAGATGGATAAAGATCATATTGGTTTTCATAATGGCGGCAAGAAACAAATAGTCCCCGTTGCGGAGGCCGACCCCAAAAATAAGGCCCTCCTGCACAACTTGTTTAATGTTCCCTTCGCTCAAATGACCGTGGACGAAGAAGGCAAAGAGCTCACAAGAAAAGTGAATAAAAAGAGCGAAGGAGGGAAAGCCTATGACGTGACCATTCACAATGTGCGCTGGTTTCATGCTCGCTTTGCCGCGTCGAAAAACTGGGTCGAGAAACGAACTTTTGATGTGACTAAAGGTGGCACTGTCAGTGGTGACCTAACCTTCACGAAGCTCGACGAGAAAGACTCTCTCGGCCACACAGTGGTCAAAGTGACTGGGGTTATGACTCAAGATAAAACGGTTAGCCTGAGGGCAGAGCTGAGGAAGCTAAAGCTTTCCTTCGTGGGTAAGCAAAGCTACGATGAGAAACGGAAAATATGGGTTTCCGGTCAAAGCCAGGTTCAACTCTCCTATCAATTAGTCACGCCTCAAGGAGTCTTTGGCACAACAGGGACGATGACCTTAAAGCTGAAACTCGACAAATGAGGGGCCTCTCGGCATTGAATAGGTTCTAAGACGAAAGTGATCTCGTGTCGCTCTTTGTTTTGTTCGCACGCAATTGAAGCCATTGTCATTTTTCCTGTTGTTGCGGATCGACCTTGTCTTAGAATCGGGACTGAAGCGGCAGATCAATACTTGTTTCTATTTAGCACAGATTGAGTCGCGATAGCTAATGGCCTTCATTGGCAGGCAAGCAGCTAAAGCACGTTCGTCACAAGTCCTAGCCACGCGGAAGCCTATGTCGCCGTAGCGAATCATCGGTCTATCGCGGCCGCGAAACGCGGAAGGGCAACGTGCGGAATCGTACTCCAAACGACCTATGTGAAGAACGCAAAGTTGTGTTTACTGACCACCGATTCTCGCCAAAGCCGCCAATGCGTTCTCCCTGGCTAGACCATAACTAGCATCTTTAGACAGCTTTTTCAGAGCCACTTTCGAGAGCTTTGAGTTCATTGATTCGAGCAAGCGAATGGCTCGAAAGTTCCGCCGAGAGATTTCAGTGTCTTGGGACTTCTGGGCCTTTTCAATCTCTTTGAGAAGGACTGTGACCCGCCAGCGAGTCTCAACGCTCGGGCTATTCTTCAAGGCCTGAAATAGCTGCTTGCTAATTAAATCGCCATAACTCGCCAGGGTCTTTGTAGCGCGATTGCGACGTTCTAAAGAGTCTTCGTTAAGCTCGGCGATGAGCGACTCAATGACCTTTCCGTCAGGTCCGTTCTCAGTCAGTTTGCGAACTATGGCTGGGATGCTGCTGCTCCCGGCATTCATAAAGAGACGAAGAGCTTGAGCCGCGCTCTTGACATCTTTAGCCCCCAATTTTAGCCACTGATCTTTGAATTCCTGATCGGACATTTTAGAGTCAGGGACTCTGACCGCTTTTTTGAACGTCTCTTTTTGCTGGAGGAAGAAGAATGACGTGGGGGAGCCCCACTTGACTTTTCGAATCACAGTCTCTTTGGGAAAGCCTCCCTTTCCATTGCCATGATAGACGGACCACTCTGAGCTTTTGCCAATGAGGATTTTTCGGACCAATAGATCGAGCTTACCGTCTTGATCGAAATCAATGGCCCGTCCAAAAGCCGTAAATGTGTCCGCCCCGAACCCTTCATTCTTAGGAAGAAAATCAATAGAGTCCTTCGCCTTTGAAAAGCGCCCTGCTCCTAAGTTAAAGACCAGATAACTCTGACCATCATCCGAGACATCGTCGTCCGGGGGCAGGTATAGGTCGTTTAATCCGTCGCTATTGAAGTCACCCACGACAATTGACGTGGCAGCCACCGACGTCGAGACCAATTTTCTCGCGGGACCAAACTCTCCCTTAGCCATGCCTTTCTTCATGTAAATGGTGGCCCGATAGGAGGCTCCGTGGGAGAAAGAATGAAAGAGTAGGTCTTTCCGTCCGTCCTGATCCATATCCGCCAAACCAAAAAAGGCGCCTCGGGCATTCTGCACAAAGGGCTTGAGCGGACGCTTAGTGAATTGAAATGTACCGTCTTTTTGTTGAATTGCAGCGCGATGGAAATACTTCCTGGAGTTCCCCGTCCCAGTCGATTTAACTAATAGGAAATCGGTGAGCTTGTCACCGTTGAAATCGTCGCTCCCTCTCGGATACCAGCCGGCCAGCCATGCTCCAAAGCGCTTCTCGATGAGCTGGCCGTTCTCCAAATGATAGAGTCCGAAGGCCGCTTGACTCGCCCCTGACCAAACGCAGAGCAGAGAGTCTTTTTTGAATGTCAAGATAGAGCGCGGGGTCTCTCGGGGCATGAGAGCTTCCGCCAGTGTCACGACCTTAGACACAGGAGACTTCTTCGTGAGATTCTGAAGCTGGAGCGCCTTACTTCCAGCGCTTTCAATTTGGAAAAGCTCACGCTTCTTGTCCGGCTCAGCGCTCGCTGATTGCTCCGTTAGAATGAGGGTGATTGAAAGAAAGACGAAACAGAGTGGAATGCGCATAGTTTAACCAAGAGTGTGGCCGAGAAGGAGAACGCTATTATCGTAGTGGCGACGCCATAGTTCTAGATAATTTTGTCGGTGCTCAGAGTTTCACTCAGAGCTGACTGGGAAAGAGGTCTAAATGGAAGGGAGCGATTCTTAGCGGTCTTATGACGTCTCTTGAAGAGCCTCTGAAGCCGCCCAATCCTCGCGAATATTCATATGCACTGCGTTTGGTCGACTCCACAGGCCCTTCAAGACCTCGCCAACAACCACTAACAATCACTCCCTTCCATTTAGGTGTTGTTGTTCTGGGCTCGCTTCCACTTGAGCGTTTTTCTTAGGTGGCTTTGTCTAAAGTTGTTAATTGTGAGAAAATACATCGCTCCGAATGAGAGAGTCGTGACGAAGACTATTGCGAATCGGAGCTGTGTAGATTTTTGATTGAAGAGGAGGATTAGGATCACAATGAGGAGCGGAGAGCACTTGGCAAGCTGCGATACCGCCCTTTCTTCCTGCTGCACGAGCGGCATCTCTGTCCTCCTTGCTAAGAATGGCGAAGCCAGAAGAGTCATGGATGCTATCAGACATGGATATCTGAATGACCGGTCTGGGTGTATTTGTTGTCTCTGGGAGGCGTGCGCCTTTGCAGCTAGTGCAACCGCCGTATTCGTCCCAGCACTCTTTGTGAAACCATGCCAAACATAGACTGCACCCAGTCTTCTCTTGCTCAACTTGAAATTCGTCATGGCAGAATGGACAGCACGGTTTATTGATTTTTATCGAGCTCGTATTTGTCGCAATGTACATTTCTACTCATTTATCAATTCTGAACCGTCACCCTACTTTAACGTTTCGCGAAGCTTCGATCCTCTCTATTTCCTCTTTCGTCTCCGCTTTCTCCGATTCCGATTTTTCTTCTCTTCTTTGCTCCGGCGCTCTTTCGGAGTCTCGAAGACGATGTCCCGCCTGGGTGCATTGCGGAGCGCATTTTTTAGCTCATTCTGTTTCGTCACTGAGTAGAGAAATAGAAACACTACAATGACATAGATCGGGCCCAAAAACAGGAACATACTCAGGTATTCCTCCTGTGTGAAACACAGGATACAGAAGGCCATGATTGGCACTGCCGGAATTAATGAGACGAAGACTCCTTTTACGCCTCCTTTAACTCCCGTTCTCCTAGCATGGCGCCTATGCTCGTCCGTGAGGTAGTACCGAGCTTCCGCTGAATAGATGCTCGGTTTTTCTTCCACTGGAGTCAGGGGGACGAATGACTCGGTGACTTGGGGAACGGGAATCCGTCTGGGTGGGGAGGCTGCGGATTCGGAGCGTTGAGAGTGGACGCCGCAGTTTGTACAAGCGCCATGCTCTTTCCAGCACTCAGTATGAAACCACGCCATGCATTGATTGCAGCCGGTCTTCTCTTCATGACCACGGATGTCATCGTGGCAAAAAGGACACCTTGGCTTATTGATTTGGATCGTGCTTCGATGGCTTTCACTATTCATTGACAAGTCACTTTTATGAATACGCCCATACTTGTCCTCGATCGAAGCTCTTTATTGGCACTCCAAGGGATCTTTCTCAAGAAGACTCCAGTCGTTGTTACTTACCATTTTTACTTGCTGGTGTGGCATTCGCTTGTTTGTTTTTCAGTGCTTCATTCAGTGCTTTTTGAAGGTGTGCCTTCTTTTTGTATGAGTACATGAAGATGAAGACGCAGACCAGAAATGCGGGAAAGTAAATGGTCATGAGCACGATCCCAAAATCAAAGTGGACGATCATGAAGGCGATCATGAAAACGATAAAGGCTGGGACGGCGGTGATACCTGTTGCCTTGAAAGCATCAATTACCCCCATCTTGGAGGCTAGGGAGCGTTGCTCGGCGGTGGTTAGGGAATATCCTAAGCTGTTGTGAATGCTCGGCTCTACGGACGGATTGGTAAGGACTCCAACAGCCACGGGGTCCGGGCTTGGAGACTCGGCCGGGCTGTGGCTTGGAGAGACACAAGTTGTACAGCCTCCATGTTCAACCCAGCACTCCTCATGAAACCAC
>JARGOJ010000419.1 GCA_029210225.1 Planctomycetota bacterium | reverse complement strand
ATTTCGTTGAGACTCACGCCACTTACGAGCAAGTCCAAACTTATCTAAAGAAGCGGCGAGGTTCTAAAGAGACAGGGACGCTGGCCGCCTTCCTAGAAAAAAACACCGCCGCTATATGGCAACATGACATTCTAGATCAAGTCTTTGAGCGCGGCCAACTCCGCCATATCGCTCGGAGTATGGGTTTGAAAGTTTCGCGACGAGCCTCCAAACGACGCATCATCGTCGACGTTCTTCAAACAATGGGGTTCCAGGCAGATAAAATACTGCATTAAGGTCCCGGAGAATCCTCATGTATCGTGAATACTGCATCGGCCCCCGCCGCCTGAAGATCTTCCTTGGAGACATCACCGATCTTCAAGTCGATGCCATTGTGAACTCAGAGAACAACGACCTCATCATGGATCGTCCAGATGGTCCCAGCGTCAGCGGAGCGATCCGACGACGGGCCGGCGATGGCATGGCGGAAGAGGTCGCTCGCCTCGGGCCCATCGAGCCTGGCCAAGCGGTCGTCACCCCGGCGAGCGGGAGCTTGCGTTGCCGATACGTCATACACGCCGCCGTCGTCAAGCGATCGACCCCCATCGAACATAAAACAACCCCAAGCATACTTCGGAACTCCGTCCGATCGAGCCTCGAAGTCGCCAAGGCCTTCGGAATGAAATCCATCGCCTTCCCAGCCTTTGGTGTGCGCGCTGCGCAAGTTCCCAGAGAGGTCTCCAGTGACCTCATGATCGAAGAAGTCACCCGCTTTCTCCAAGGAGAAAGTCCACTCCAAGAGGTCATCTTCGCGCTCCTCGATCCCGAGTCTTTCCTTGCTTTTTTTGAACGGGCCATTCTGCGCTATGTCGAGATTACCGCTCCCATTGAGCTCTCTGCCTCCGTGACCCCCAGAGGATTAGAGTTCCGCTTGGACGAGGGGGGACCGGTCGCCTCGACCGATACGATTCCCTACGAAGAGAGCTTGCTCGCCGATATTGGACAACGCTTTCAGGCCTTACAAAGTGCTGCTCAACGACGATTGATCGATGCCGATGGTCGCTTGCGAGCGCTTGGCGGCTTCCTTTGGAACTTTGTCATCCCACCGACGATTCGGGATCGTCTTCAGCAATCAGAGGCAGCCAATCTCGTGTTACGGCTCGATGACGAGTTACAAGGCATTCCCATTGAACTCGCCTGGGACGGGCGCTCCTGCCTTATTGAGAAGTTCCGTATTGGGCGCCAGGTCTCTGTTCAAGGGTCGTTGGCGAAACCGGGACCCCGTCAAGAGAATCAGGTCGTGATATTTTGCGACGCCGCCGCAGACCTTCCTGGGGCTCACGCTGAAGGCGTCTCCCTGTTTCGGCTCTTCGGACAACATGGTCTCTCCGTGGAGCTCAGAGGTAGCAAGCGAGCCTCTCGAAGCTCGCTGTATTCCCTCTTACCGTCAGCGAATGTCTTGCATTGGAGCGGTCATGGTCTGTGCGATGACAAGGGACAACATTGCTGGTCCCTCGCCGACGGAGCGCTCCATGTCGACGACCTGATGGGGATGGCCGCCCGTCCTCAGTTGGTCTTCTCAAACGCCTGCGGCCGAGACCCCGATAGCATGCTTGGCCCCGCTCGCCTCGCATTAGGTCAAGCCTTCTTGAGAATGGGAGCTCGGCACTTTATCGGGAGCTTGTGGGAGATCGATGACTCGTCCTCCCGGCACTTTGCTATGGCCTTTTATCGTGCGCTGATCGACGGCCGAGACGCGGGGGATGCCTTGCGTGCGGCTAGAGCCGCTGTGAAAGAACGCTTGGGCCCAGGACGTATTGACTGGGCTGCATACATTCACTATGGGGATCCTCGGGAAAATCCCTTGCAACGAAACTCAAAGAATGGCAATCACTAATAATCATTACGAAGCCGACTTGCCCCAGAGAAAGAAACTATGAGCTTTTACACTCGCGACATCACCGCTTGGCACAGCCCCAACCTCAACGAGCCCATGGAGATCGTGAAATATGGTCGCTGGGGCCGCCCCCTACTCTTCTTTCCAACCGCCGCGGCGGATTACCTAGAATATGAACGCTTCCAAGTGATCGAAGTGCTTCGGCCCTTCATTGAACAGGGGCTCATCAAGGTCTACTCGATCAACAGCATCAATCAAAAAAGCTGGATGAACTCGAAGGTCAGTCCGAACGAGAAAATGTCCCGACAGATTGAATGGGATCACTATATCTCAGAAGAGGTCGTGCCCTTCATTCGTCACGATTGCCGAAACGCATCGGTGAAAGTCGCGGTTGCCGGAGCTAGCTTTGGCGCCTTTCATGCTTTCAATACGATTTGCCGCTACCCTCAATTGTTCGACACATGCCTCGCGATGAGTGGTTTCTACGATCTCGCCCCTTACGCCGAAGACTGCGAGCATCCCGAGCTCTACTTCCACAATCCAAGCGCCTATTTGCCAAACCTCGACGACAACTATTACCTGCCGCTACTCCAGCAGAGCTGTGATATTCACATTCTCACAGGCCAAGGCGCCTACGAAGCTCCCGATGAGAGCCGCCGGATTTCCGCGATTCTCTTCGATCGGGGCATCGACCATAACCTAGACATTTGGGGCCATGATATCGAGCACGATTGGCCGACCTGGCGCAAAATGCTCCGTCATTACGTTGGTGATCGCTTGAACTGGTAAGGTTTTCCTCTATGTTCCCGGAGAAGCTCCAAAAACCGGTCACTTTGGCGACCATAAGCCTAATCCTCGGGGCGTTCATTGCTGTTGTCTGGTCCATAAACTCGTCCCCAACGCCCCAAAACCCTCAAGATGCTAAAAAAACGTCGCTTGGAGCGAAAAAGAGCCCCCAAGACACGGCCGGATCCTCAAAAAGCACGCCTGACAAGCCAAATACAGGCCAAAAAGCCCCCAAAAGCCCCAAAGAAGCCAAAGACTCCTCCAAAAGTGGTCAAACGAGCCCTGTGGAGCAGCTTCGTGCTTCGGTGATGGGTGCGGATGCTGAAGCGAAGGGGCAAGAGGTCTTAGAAGCCCGGCGCCTGCTCGCTAAAATCCTCCGAAATCACCCAGAATGGGCCTTGGAGCTGGCCAAGATGCTCCCAAAGCTGAAAAATAGAGCCTTGAGCTTTCAAATCGCGCTCTTGCTCGGCGGACATCTTGAAAAAGAGGGCGTCCGGAAGGCGCTTATTGAATTGGGACGGCAGACAAAGCGACCCCTGGCTCGGGAGACTGCGATTCAAGCGCTGACAGGACTCAAAAACGACGAAGAAGCGCACGTGGTCATTCGCAACGCCTTCGAAGATGGGCAGGCCAGCCCTGGAGCACGGTCAAGCGCAAGCTTCGCCCTCAGAGAGGTCATCAATGAGTTTCCCAAATCGGAGCAGGCCTCGATTCGAGCGACGGCGGAATCGCAAGTCAGCTCATCTGGAACCCATGAGTCTCTCAGAGTCGAATCCTTGGACCTGTTAGATGTGAAAGGCAACCCGCAACAAAAGCAGCTGGCCTATGACATCCTCTCTCTGAAGCACCAAGCCACTCCCTCCATGGCCCTCGCCGCAGCGCGGGTTCTTCTCAGCGCCGGCGAAAAATCTGAGCGCGTCCTCCCTCTCTTAAAGCAGTTGGCACAGCAATCGCTAAATGGACCGCAAGCGAAGGTCCTTGAAGCGATGCTGAAAGACCAAGGCTCCGCCTCGAATCGCTAAATCCCTGGCGGGATACACGCAAAACCGACTCTTCTCTCGACCAAAGGTCAGTTAAGAATTCCGACATTATTTCCGCCACGGATTCCGAATTTCGCAAGAGACGGAATGAAACAGAACGCTTGGAATCAGAGAGTCGGCTATGACACCAATAAAACGTCTTCCAACACTGCTGTTAATCCTCACCCTTAGCGCCTGCGGCGGCAGCTCTGGAGGCTCGACCCCCGGAGCGACTTCTGCGACGAGCACCGTTGCGCCCCCGGCCACAGCGACGCCACACACGACGAACCAAGCCCACTGGCAGACGGCCATGGCTGCGCTGGCTCAGAACAACGGCGTCGATCCCTTAACAATCGAGCCAGCAGCCCTGGCCGCATGGAACCAGCTTATCGAGCGCAATTGGTCGGGGCTCACTCCCACCGCCAAAGCCGCGATTCAAGCTCCGCTCCAACAACTGATTGGAACCGGTCAAGGAGGCATAAGCGTCCTCGCCGTGAGGAATGTGAACCTCGACATTGACGACTCTCCAGCGCTCGATGTCAGCGGTCAAGCACCCTTCTCCAGCCTCATTCTCGACACCCCGCGCAGTCCCAATCGCTGGCACATCAGCATGGACGTCGAAATCGGCGGGAATGTCCAGGTCAGACTCTTTGGGGTCAATGTCACCGTCCCATTAAGAACGACAATATCCGTCGCCGTCCGTGATATTCATATCACTCAGCCCATGTCTATGGACCTTCGCGATCCCAACGACCCCAAGGTCCTCTTTGCCGGCACACCGGACATTCAGTTTCAAATCGACATCGCTTCCAACGACCCCGTCGTCAGCCAAATCACACAGCTCCTGACGCAGATCCTCAATCCCGTCATTCGCGTCGCCCTTCAAGGCGGAAATATTTACGCCCAACTCGAAGTGAACAAGCTGCTCCAACAGTTCCCCCAAGGCCCGGCCTTCGGTGTTCAAGGCGCCAGCGCCGCCGCCCCCGTCGCAAACGCTCGCTCCCTCGAAGACTTCGCGGAAGGTATCTCCGACGACCTCACCAACGACCATATGCCCTTCGGCCAGGTCTACACAGCCGTCTTTGACTCCCCCAACGGCCAAACCGTGGATCACTACACTCACCCAGGCGACTCGGCGATCTGGACTGGCTCGTACCTCACCGCCGAAGCCTATCGTCACGATTTGACCGGGGATCCTCGCGCCTTAGCTGGTGCAAACAAAGCCGTCCAAGGCATCAAGCTTCTCCTCGAAGTCGGCCGCAACGGCGATGGACTCCTCGCACGCGCTGCCATTCCAACCTCGTCCCCCTTCATATCTGCCATGGGAGGCGCTCATGGTTATCACGTCAGCAACGCCTTTGGCCAGCAGTATGGCTCCCTTCACAATATCTCACGAGATCAATACATCGGCGTCATGATGGGCCTCGGACAGACCTATCATCGGGTTCCAGCGCTACGCAGCGACGTCGCGCCCCTCATCGACCGCATCCTGACCTACCTTGATCGCCATGATTGGGTCGCCTACCAACCTGACGATGTCACCATGACCGTCACCTTTGGAACAAACCCCAGCGTCGTCTTGTCCTTCCTAAGAGTTGGCGCCCTTACGAACCCAGGGAAGTGGGGCGCCGTGTATCAGCGTCATGCTCCTATGGCAAGCATCTTCTGGCTTCCAACTTGGGTCAGCGCCCAAGAAGTCCATGAGAGCTACTACAAATTCAACCTGGGACACTCCACCCTCCTCAACCTCCTAGAACTCGAAACTGACCCAGCCCAATATCGTGACTACTTGAAGGGTCTTCGTATGCTGCGTCAGGCCATCGGTCACCACGGGAATGCCTGGTTCAACTCGGTCTACGCCATGGCCCTTCCTCCCTCTCGGATGACTATGGGCCCCCAGATAAAGAACGAACTTGATCGCTTTGCCCTGAGACCACGACGGGGCCAAACCATTCGGAACAGCCTCGACCCAAGCATCGCGAAAACCACCATCACAATTACAACCCCGAATGCTGGCGGCGCTCCCGGTGGGGCCGTCTCAACCGGACCACGGAGCAAAGAGGTCGCCTCAACTCCTCTCCCCGTTGAACGAAGGGCTCCTGCCGATTTCCTCTGGCAACGAAGCCCATTCTCACTGGACGGTAGCTACGCCCCAGAACGTCAAAAGCCTGGCGTCGACCTCGTCTTGCCTTACTGGTTTGCGAGAAATCACGGCGTCATTCAATAAGTCATTTCATCTTCAATCTTAGGACCCCACCCAAGTCTGCAGCTCGGGTGGGGTCCTCCCTTTTTAAATCAAAGGACAGCGGCCTCTCTCTCTTCGATCAATCGATGAGCCCAACAAACAAGCGCGAGATCCCGTTTATTCAAGTCCCGTATCCGATCGTTCTCCTTCAAACGCCGCGCCTTCTCAACAACCCTCGCCTGCCAACTCAGCGCATCTTCCAAAGGGATGCCTTCCGACTCTGATGCAGTCGCCTCTATATCACCCGCTTCCAAGCTGTATTCATAGCCAAGCTCAGGGAAGCGAATCTCCCACCAAGGACGCTCATTCGAGCGATTTTCATTGTCACCTTTGCCAGTCTTGCTCCGTTCCTCGTCGTCGGCACGATTGAGCAAAGCCCCGAATTGACTGCTCTCAACGACATTGGGAAAGCCAGAGCGACTCCCATAAACCGACAAGGCATCCATTCCGTCGAAGCTTAAAATTCTCTCGTGACCCCGTTTCAATAAAACCGCAACATCCCCGAAGAACCTCGGAACTAATAGACTCGACTGCCCCTCGATGTCTGGCACGAGGACAGGCTCGCCGCCAAGGTCGACTGACTTCAATCCACAGGTCACGATCACATGGGTCCCCGCGACAGTAATGGGATACAGATAATCTCTGACCGTCGCCACGGTCCAATTCAACTTGAGACCATAGCCACGTTGATCAAGCTTATCGATGCCTGTGCTTTTGTCCCTTCTGCGTCGGGCATCAGCGCGGCATATATGACGCTCGGCCCACCGTGCGGAACCATCGAAGCTGTCTAATACAACGACCTGATGCCATCCATCTCTTAATGAATCCAAGAGCCTCCAAAACGCCCCCAAGCTATCCAGCTCATCAAGGTCAACCCCTTCCGGTTCCTGCCCCACTGCTTTCTTAACGACCCGCCAACCGTCAAGCTCTCCGCCACTGACCCAAAAGATTCTCTCTGGATCGAAGTGTTTATAGAGTTGAGAGAGAACGGTTGTCTTACCCATTTTGGCGGGACCAAGTATCAATACGAAACGCCCCTGGCAGTTGGTATCAAAGGGTCGCTTTACCGATTGCCAGTATTTTTTATCCATAAACAGCCCAATCCCTCGCCCGACAGTTAAGTATATATTAGGGTATAATATAGGCTTTTTTTACAACTTTATTCAGGATTTGTTCAGAAATCACCAAAATCAGCACAAAATTACTCTAAAGCGAGCATTTCAGCTCTGCTAGAGGAGGTCAAAGGATGAAATAAAATGAGATCGAGTCAAGAGAAGGGAGTGATTAGAGAGAGAATCTCTGGGATGCCTTGCTATCCCCCTCATTTGGCTTGTCAGCCTCTTTTGACTCGGCGGCCTTCTCTTGTAGCTCTTGGTCGGACTTTGGCTCCAAGCGGGTGCTTGGAGTCGCGTCTTCCGCTTTGATCTTTGGGACCAGGGCCACGACTGTTTGACCTATCTGAGGAGCAATGTCTTTATCCATGGTGCAGATAAGAAGCTTTTCGCCGTGAACGAAGAAGAACGGCCAGGCCTTGTCGTCATACTTGGCCATGAACTTCTCGTAGCTGTCCGCTTCGGTCAATTCGATCTGGACAAAGCTCCCCCCGTCCTCAAATCGTTGGGAGATCATTGAATGCGT
>JARGOJ010000418.1 GCA_029210225.1 Planctomycetota bacterium | reverse complement strand
AGGGTGTAGAGGTCGCAGTAATCGGCGCAGCGAATTGTCGCGTTCCTCGGTTCTTGAGTGAGAAGGGCGATCTCACCAAAGAAGTTCCCTTCGGTGAGGGTGGCGTAAATGTCCGCGCCATCGTCGGAGACCACTTCGACGATGCCCCGATTGATGAAATACATCTCATCCCCCATCTCTCCTCTGCGGACAATAAGATCCCCCGGGGAAAAGACGACGGCTTTGAGGGCGACGGCGATCTCTCGAATGAAGTCTTCTCCGACGTTGACAAAGATCGGGACCTTCTCAATGATTCCTCGGTTGATGAAGAGGAGAAGCTCGGCTTGAAGAGAGGGCGGGAGGTCGTCGATGATGGAGCTTTCATCGTAGGCCATTCGACTTTCCCAAAGGTATTCGTAATAGCCGCGAACCCTGACTTGGAGCGGGTGAGAGATACGTCGGTATTTGAGGAAGGCGTTGACCTCTTCCATTTTTTTGGAGTGGTTGGCCTTGGCGATGTCGAGGTTGGCGATGAGGCTGGCGACGCTACCAACAACGTATCCATACATGGCGGTGCCGAGGATCATCACGAACATCGAATAGAAGGTTTGCGCGTTGGTTTGGGGAGTGATGTCACCATATCCAACGGTTCCAAGGGTGGTGAAGATGTAATAGAGGGACTTCAGATATCGCGTGAAGGGGTCCTTGTAATTGTCGCAGCCCCCGAGCTCGAACCAGCCACAGGCGAGCCAGTGTCCGGCGAGAGAGGTCCAGAAGAAGAAGAGCATCAGGCGAAGCAAGGCGGGGTTCATGCTCGTGATGAGCTTCCCAACGCGCTTCATGAAGTAGGCTAGGCGAGCCAGTCTGAGCAGTCTGAGCAGCCTTAGGAAGCGAACGCTTGAGTGAAGGGGGAGGCCGAGGCTTTGAATGAAAACGATGGGGAGGGCTGAGAGCGCGTCAATGGTGAAGAAGCCGCTGAAGTAGTTTCGGGCGATCTCTTTACGATCTGTGATGAGTTGGTTGCCGACCCGGTGCGTCGTAATGAAAGTCAGGGCTATATCAATGATGAATAAGAAGCTGATGAAGTGGTCAATAGCAGCGATGGTGCCTTCAACTTTATAGTTGAGTACGAAGCTTAGAGGGATTTCCAGGGCGGTGTAGAAGATGACGAGGAGGATGAAGAAATCCCATAGTAGCTTCCCTTTGCTTTCGACTTCGATAAGCGTAAACATTGGGGGAGGTTGGGGGGATTCTTCTGAGGTCATGCCGTTTTGCGTGTTTCAAAAGCTCTTTGAGAAAGCCCATTGTGAGCATATGTCAGGGAAATTGGCAAGTGGCTGATGGGGGTGTTGACCTCGGATAGGTCTTCTTGAGCGTTAGGATTTGTGGACAACGATTTGGATTTTCTTCTCGAATTGAATTCTGGGAATCGTTGAGGCGGCGCGAAATCCGATCTGCTCGGTGGGGGAGCCATCGAACCAGAAGTCTGGGGGCTCACCGGGTGAGCTGGCGAAGCAGCAGGAGCCGAGGAGCTTGGCTTCGTCTAAAAAACCTCCTTGGGAAACGGGAATGTCGACCCATTCCCAGGTGTTTCCAATCATGTCGATGAGGCCGAAGGGGTTCCATTTTTCGCTGTGATCGTGGAGGGCGTATGATTTTCGCTCTTGCTGGGCGTTGTCTTTGTACCAGAGGAAGTCGCCGTCGAGTTGATCACCCCAGAAGAACTTGCTGTTCGTCCCAGCGCGGCAGGCGTAGGTCCATTCTTGCGCGGAGGGAAGGCGGAGAGTCCAGCTTTTGAGCAGCTCTCGGGCATGAGTCCAGTCGACGCCGGCGTGAGGGCGGTGATTCTCGAGCTTTTCGGGTTCGGTTTGCGTGGCCTTCGCGAGGTTGCCTTCGGTGACACCCCAGCGTCCTATTAGGAAGGGAGGGAAGCCTTTTTGCCCGGGGAGGAGGTTGAAGACGATACCGGTTTGGATGTGTTCGAAGCTCGCGATGCGGTGTTTGAGAGTGTCTGTTCGAACAGTTCGCTGACTGACCATGCCATTGAGATCGCGCTTGAGGCCTAGGATAGAGCGAGAGTGAGTGCAGGGCCAGCTGCGCGTTTTGAGGAATGAAAATCCTTCGAGGCGGTTGGCGATCTCTTGAATGGCCAAGTCTTGGAGGGGAGGCGGGTTCTCCGACCAGCTTTGAAGTGATTGGAGAGGTTCGAGATAGATTTTCGGACCGTGTATGCGTGCTTGAGCTTGAGTGAAGGAGACTCGAGCCCGGATATTTTCAGGGTCGGAGGACAGGACTCGCTGGAATTGTTGGAAGTCCACGGGGGAGGGATCCTGCCAAGTCTTAAGAGTTCTTTGAAAGCGACTTTTTTATCTTAACTCATGATGGTCGGGTTTGTGGCTTTCTAGAATTCAAGTTCACTCTCAATACTGAAAGATCAAGTTGCCCTCTTTGACCAAGGGAGTTTTCGGAGGGTCGCAGCTGTTTCACTTGGTGTGATTTGGCTGGGTTTATCTTGAGCGATACTGAGGCAGTGTTTTTTATATCAAGTTTAAGTTCTCATTTTTGGTTTGTTTTAGGTTGTTAGTGGCCTGGCTTTGGTTTTGAGCACGGCGCATTGTTGCTTTTGTTCTATATGTGAAAGGTTTTTGATTTGGTCTGCAAGGTGTCTTTGTGGCAAGTGTTCCTCTCTCAATTTTAAGACCGTCAAAACTTTAGCAAAAAATCCAATTTCTTCCTCAAAGACCAGTCCTAATAAATAGCTAACTTTATGGTCATCTAATTCGTTTATTGTTGAGTATTATATGGACTAGGGTGTGGTTGATGTCCGAAGCTGCATGTATGGTTATTTTTGGGTTGTAAAAAGGCCCGGCGCCGCGACGCTATCCGCGTCATGTCCCAATCTTTTATGGATTGAAGACATTTCGCCCAGGCAAAAGAGAAGAGGAGGCCCGCGAGTGGCAAAAATGTCCGAACAAAATCCGAAAATAGCCTTGCGCAACATGTGCATTTCTTCCACTATTGGACATCTAAGGGGTAAAAATGTCCAACAAAGACAATTCTCGAGAACGAAACAATTTTTCCTTCCGTGTTCGGGAGGCGTATGGGTGGAACAAGTCGGAGCTGGCGCGGCGTACTCGCGTTCACGACAAAACCGTCCGCCGCCGAGAAAGCTGGGACGAAGAAGGCGACAAGTGGAAGCAGGAGATCACTGGGGAGGGATTAACCCTCTACGAATTGATGCTTGCTTGCAAGCGAGTCGGCCTTGGCTGGCTCGTCGACCGGGTCACCTCCGGTTTTTATTCGCCCGCTTCCCTCCAGGATTCTATGAGGGAGAAGGGGGTCGGACCCGTGCCTAAATTGGAAGGTGTACTTGATAGCTTGAAACATCTCATTGATCAACTTGAGGGGCTCCCGAAGGAGGATCAGTTTATGCGGAATAACTCACTGCAACGACTCCGTGAGGCGGTTCTCAGCCTTGAGCACGAGGTCGGAAAAATGAAAGACATCGAGGACGAGGGAGCGCCCGAGGATAAGAGCCCTCCCTAACGATCACATTCACTCAATGGCGGATTCACTGAATTGGTGAAAAACCGTGCGACGCATTCATTCTTGCCACTGAAACTGTTGGAAGGACCATTTCGGTGCACAAGTCTGGGCCCATTCTCTAACCTGATTTTTTCAAAGAGTCACTGCACACACTCTTGGTGACGAAGGAAAACAATTATGACTGCCGGAACTATTGTCTCAATTATTACTGCTGTTCTCTCTGCCTTTGGCATGATCTGGGGTATCTGGGTCTTCTTTATGAATAAGGTTAAAGAAGAACGAGATCATCGTCAATTAGGCGATGAAAAAGTCGTCGAGAAAGTCCGCAAAAATTGGCGCGAACTCTACGGTAAAGTCGAAGAGCGCAAGGCCGAATCGGCTCAATTAATGCAAAAAGTCCTTGTCATGGAAGCGAAGCAGGAAGCCCTTGAGGCGGGGATGAAGAAAGACATCGACGACTGCAAGCACTCGATTGATCGCTTCGACGAGCGCATTGAGAAGAGCTTCAAGAATCACCCAGAATACATTATTAAACTACTCCGGGAAGTAGTCTCTGACGAACTGCGTCGACGTTGAGGGATTTCCTCGCCGATCAACTCCCTAGGGGCGCCCACTCAGCGTGAAAGCCCAAGGGGATTTGCAGCGGTAAATCAATGGTCGCGACCGGCTCTTGGTCTAGGTTCTGGGCATCTAAAATAAGCGCTCTCGATTGACCCTCATCGGCGTTGCTCAATACGGTTATCACCCATCCATCATCTTCGGATTGCTGCTTTGGACGGGGCGCGAAGACTACCTCGCCGCTATACCAATTCTCGGGATAATCATAGCTCTCACTTAGCCCGGTCTTCAGGTCATACTTTAGAAAGCCAGTGAAGCTAAGGTCTTCCTTCGGAGCGATCAATGGATTGTACGAATAGCGACTCTTCCGAGTGAGATAATTATCATTGCTCCGAGGGAACTCCGTCTGCCGATCGTCAATCTTCTCCTCTGTCACCGCCCCAGTCTCTAAATCAAAAGTCCATCGGTAAAGCTCGGGCACTAATTCAATATTGTCGAGGCGAGCCACAACTTTTTTACTGGGATTCTCCGGGACTGGATCGTCAATACGACAGGCGACCAAGCTCACTTTGCGACCGTCTTCATAAGCCGATATCGTGTGGTAGATATAGCAGGAATTCGCCTCGAACCATTGAATGTCAGCGCTCTGGCCGCGCCGGGGAATGATGCCAAATCGCGCCGGGATAGACTTGTCAAAGCCAATTCGACGCTTGCCCGCCGCTAAAGCCTTCCGATCCCAGCCCAAAGGCAAATCGAGGATGATGGTGTAATTGGGAGTAATAGCAATATCGTGAGGGATATGGGCCCTCGGTAAATCAATAGAAATGGAATGGCTCAACTCTCCCTTCGCATTGATGACGCCGTAGCCGTAATAGGGCTTCTTAAAGAGAGAGTAATCAAAGAACATAAGCTCATTTGTGTTCGGGTCGACCTTGGGATGCGCCGCCATCGTGCGAGGCAATGAGAAATCACAGGGGCCCAATGTCTTAAGGCTTGGAATCTCAATCTCGTAGGGTGCCCCAGAGAGCCACCAGGTCGCGATCAAACGCCCGCGATGATGAGTCAAGTCAGTGTTCGCCGTATCTTTCACAGGACCATGAGGGTTTCTCAAGTCGACCGGCTCCATGATGCCCGTCCACAACGCTTCCCCAGCATCCTTCTCCAGCTCAAAGGCCTTGGTTCGAATATAGCGATTGCGATAGTGGGCTCGCCCCGACTCAAAATGCAAAGAGTGAATCATTCCATCGCCGTCAAACCAATGGTAGCGACCCTTCGGGCTATGTTGAGGATTGGCACTGTTCCTAGCAAAGACCCCCTCCAGGTCTTGCGGTATCGTCCCTCGAACCCCAAGATTTCTAGATTCAAGCTCTTTATCAACCCAGCAATGTTCGGCATTTTGGTATGGATGGCGCGCCATGGCTTCTCCTTCACGAAACAGCAATGGCCATTGACTATATCAGGGATGGAATTCAGGAGAATCATTGATGGCGGAAGTCTACCTCGTTTCAGCGGCCATGACCCCATTCGGCCGCTTCCCCGAAAGCTCCCCACAAGACTTAGCTGGGGAGCTCATCCGCGATCTCCTTACCGACATGGATCTTGAAGATGGACAAGGAGTCGAGAGCGTTTTCTTTGGAAGCGCCGCCCACTCACTTTGGGGGCAACTCGCGATTCCCGGGCAGGTCGTTCTTAGCCCTCTCATTCAAAGCGATGTGTTACCGCGCTATGTGTCGATCACAAATGTCGAAGGCGGCTGCGCCACCGGCTCCATGGCCTTTCACGGCGCCTACAAAGATATTCAAAGCGGCCAGGTTGATCTTTCACTGGCCTTAGGACTCGATAAGACCTTCTATCCAGGAAAAGAAAAAGCCCTCGGGGCTCTCCTCGCCGCCGCCCTGGACCAGATTCAGCCGAGTTCTTGGAAAGAACTCTACGCTAGTGAGAGCAAGCGTTATGGCTTGCACTATGAGACTGATGCCAGCGAGAATCTGCTCTCGCTATACTCGCTCAAGGCTCAGTATTATCAACAGCAACATGGCCTCGATCTTGAGGATCTAGCCTTCTTGACCGAGAAGAATCGCCTTCAGGGCTCTCGAAATCCCAAGGCATCCTTTCAGCGTCCTCTCTCCGCCGCGGAATTATCGGCGGAGAAACCGATTTTCCCGCTCCTGACCAAGTCGGGCTGTGCGTCCTTGGGAGATGGGGCAGCGGGCGTCGTGCTCTGTTCGAAGAAGGGCCTTGAGCTGTTACCCGAGAAGACACAGGGCCGTGCGATTCGAGTTCTTTCTTCAGTCTTGAGCAGCGGTTTCCCAAGGTCTTTGGCGGAGCCTTCGGCGCTTCAGTTTGCTTCAGCCAAGGCCTACTGGGAGGCTGAGCTTGGCCCGGAAAAGATTGATTTAGCGGAGGTCCACGACGCCACAGCTATAAGTGAGCTGCTGGCCTACGAAGACCTGGGCTTTTGTGAAGCGGGGGAAGGGCGCGCCTATCTGCGGTCGGGAGCCACTCGATATGGAGGAAGCAGGCCCGTCAATGTCTCCGGTGGATTGCTCTCTAAGGGCCATCCTTTAGGGGCTACAGGGCTCGCTATGATTTATGAATTGGCCCTACAGCTTCGTGGAGAGGCCGGGGAACGTCAGGTTGAAAATGTAGAAGTGGCCCTCGCTCAAAACGCTGGGGGGCTTTTGGGCTTTGATGAGGCGGTGCAAGGGCTGACCGTCTTAGGGCGGGCTTGAAAGGATTCCGTGTCGAAGTGACAAGCTTTTGTCAATCTGACGAGGCTTCTCGCATTAATTTTGAGAGTTCGGCAAACAATATAAGGTATAGAGTCGTATTTGAATGGCTGGTACAAGGCTTGCAGGATGTTGAGCGGTCCTGGGTTTTAGTCCCATGATTTGTTTGGAAGATATGGAGTCGTGATGAAGAAGAAAGAGTCGTTAGGCATAGTGCTGACTCTTGTCGCCGCTGGAGTCGGATTTGGCGTTGGTCCCTACGTTTTGGGTGAGTCCAAAGACGCGGGAAACACGGTGAGCGAGGGCGATCAGAGCCTGCTCATCGAAGAGAACAAGAAGCTCGTGAAAACCCTCGCCGAGTTGAAAGCCAAAATTCAGGCGCTGCAATCGGAAGGTGAGGCCGCACTTCCAGCGATCATCAAACCAAAGAAAACGGGTGATCCTGCTAAGGATGCGCTGAACGAGGAGCTTTACAAACTTCGTAAAGAGCTTGAGCTTTTGAAGAAAGAAGGGCCAAAGTTAAGCGAGGCCCAAATCAAAGCCAAGCTCGATGAGCCCATCGCGAAATTCGATTCTGCGGTCGCCGGGAAAGTCGGCAAAGAAGCCCTCGCGGCCATGCGTGGGATTGGCAAGCTCGGGGAGCCCGGCTTTCGAGAACTTCTTCGCATGTGGAAAACCATGGAAGAGAACGAGTGGCTGGATGTTGGGCGTCAGGCTCGTCGAGGCTGGGGAGGAAGTAAAGAGTTCTTTCACTGGGCGCTGACTAACGATGTT
>JARGOJ010000417.1:3244-7589 GCA_029210225.1 Planctomycetota bacterium | reverse complement strand
TTTGATATCGTCGCTCGTAAATTGATAGCTGGAGCGACAGTAGTCGCAATTCAACTTTAACTCTTCGCCTTCGGCCACTATTTTTTTCAATTCGACGAGCCCAAGCGCGGCCACACCCGACTCGCTGCCTTCTCGGCTGCAAGGACAATAGGGCTTTGGTTCATGCTCGCTCATCACTTCGATTTTGAGGTCTTGAGCAAGGAAATTGATCACTTCGTGGGCGGTTTGAGCTTTTGAAATCAACTGATCAGCGCTCTCAAGTTTTCTGATGTTCCGCTCAATTTGTTCGAGGGCGGAGTTGTCGCTGCCCGGGAAGGCCTGCACCATAAATCCACCAGAGGAAACGACGCCGCTGTGATCGAAGGTTGTTGAGAGACCGAAGGCGCTACGGACTTGCTCAGATTTTTCCAAGTAGTGAGACACGCAAATCGCGAGATTTGTTGAGGTCAGCTCAACGATACCGCGGTATGGACGCCCTCCATTCGTGAGCTTCTTACCGATAGTGAGGGTGCCCTTACCGATGCTTGGAGGTGTCGAGGGTCACGGTGCTTTGCGCGAGATCCTTCGGCATGGTGGCGCGTACGAGGCCGAAGGGATTGGCATCGGCTGCCAAATAGGGAACGAGTCCATCCGTCTCGATATTCATCGACACAGCGCCAGGGCCTTTGAGCAGGGTGCCGAGGAGCTGACAGCTGGTGATCATGTGTCCAAGGGGAGTCAACATGGCGCCTGTGGCGTTGTGAAGTCCGGCGATGGACGCCACTGTTTCGATATTTTTCACCGCGACGAAACGGAGGTCTGCGTTGGGCGCGACCGCGCGGACGATGGCATCTGCCATAACCGACAATTCTTCCTTATGGGGAGTTGACATCAAAAGGGGATTATAACCTGCTTTGAGCAAACTTAAGAGAACTTTAGAGATTGCGAGAATGCATTGTGAAGCAGCACCAAGAAATACTGAGGATTCGCACTAAAAAACAAGGATTACTAGAGTTTAGCTACGACCTCCGCGCCGTTGTAGAACGCGCACAAATTCAGCTCGGTCTCTGCACTGTTTTTGTGCGGCACAGCTCGGCGAGTTTGGTGATTCAAGAAAACGCCGACCCCAGCGCTCGGTACGACCTTGAGAAATATATGGAGCGGATCGCGCCCGAGAATGACCCAGCCTACACCCACACCACCGAGGGGCCCGATGACATGCCCGCTCATATCAGAGCCATGCTTACTCATACCTCTGAGAATATCCCCATTTGTGATGGGCGACTAGCATTGGGCACCTGGCAGGGTCTCTATCTATTCGAGCACCGGAGAGGGCAGCACGAGCGCCAGGTCGTTGTCCATATTCTTGGAGAGTGAGCCCTGAACGCAAGAACGCCGCGAGCAATGAAGCAGGCGGCGTTTTGACGATCAGATTTGCTTGAGTAAATTCACTGAGGTTGGTTCATCGGCGCAGGAGCAAGAGTGAGCCCAGGAGCGATTGAGACGCTCTCGGGAGCCGTCGTGGTGATCATGGCGTCAGGGGAAGCCGTCATGGTGTCGCCGCGACCAAAGATATTGTCAAAGCGGAGAATACGGCCGCCGCCATTGGCTTTTTCAGCGACGAAGAGAGTGTCACCGTTGTTGACGATATCGACGGGGTTACCAAGCATTGAGTTGGCGCCACGAATTCGAGTTGAGACTTTCGTGAGTCCGTTTGCAAACTTCGCGTTGTTGACAACGAAGATTTGACCGTCGTCATCGACAGCGGCTGAGCCAACATCGCTGAGGATCAGTTGGTCTGTGGCGTCATTGTAGATAACACCGTGCAGGTTGACTGAGATTGGGAGCAGGCCATCTGAAGGAGTGATAACGCGCTCTGGAGCAGCGCTGCTTGTGCCACCGAGCTTGGTGGTGAGGAAGTTGTCGTAGACGATCAGAGTTCCGTCGGTGCAGGCGACGTAAAGGCGATCGTCACGCTTGTTGTAATCGCAGTCCCAAGGACGACGTCCAGCGAGTCCGAGGTTTGTTGTGCGACCGAACTCAGTGACGTTGCCAGAGGCGTTAAAGCCGTAAACGATGATTTGAGGAGCGTCTGCGGCTGGAGAGCTTTGGTCGTTCTCAACAATGATAATGACTCCGCGATCACGACAGACGTCAAAACCTTTTGGGTTTTTGAACTGAGTGTTGCCGCCTGTGATGACAGAGTCCCAATCGGTTCCAGTGTTGTTTGGATTTATTGCAGACATGCGGCCATTGAAGGGCACACCCAAAGAGAGAAGGCCGCCTGTTCCTGTTGTGTTTGAACCGTCGTCAGCTGTCACGAAGACATTTCCGAGGTTGTCGACAACGCAGTTCTCAACGTTCATTGGGCCACCGAGATCGCTGTCGATTGTGAAAGTGATTCCGCCGATATTGGCGAGCCCGCCGTCGACTTGGCCGAGTGTTCTTCCGGTGCCACTCGCATTGTTGGTGAAGATCACTGTGAAGTCACCGACTGCAGAGTCGAGGTCGTTGTTATCAGTGGTGAATTTTGGTCCACCGATGCGACTTGCGAATCCTGTAGGCATGGAGACGGTGCGTTGTTGAAGAGGACCGACGTTTCCGCCGCCGTTGGCGAGAGACTGACCGAAGTTAAAGACGCGGTTGGCGCCGACATCGGAGACGAAGAGATTGTTGTTGTTGGCAAAGGCGATTCCTGTTGGATCGACCAATCGGCTATTTGTCCCGCTAATGCGGGCGTTTGTGCTGACTGTTCCGGTTGCGCCAGCCTTGGCAGTGATTCCGTTGATCACGGCGATGGCGCCGTCGGCAACATTCTGGACGCCGGCGTCGGCCAAGAACAGGGAATCGCCATTGAGTTTGAGGAATGTGATGTTGACAGCCGCGTTGCCGCCGATTTGAATCGTAAGGATTGAAGTTGGAGAAGCTCCACTCGGGCCTGACGCGAAGAACGTGTCGAAGACAGCGATGGTGCCGTCATTCAAGCTGACATAGAGGCGGTCGTTGCTGTTGTCATAGGCGATCCCTAAAGGAACTGCGGACGCAGCAAACGCCGCCGTTTGGAAGACCGCAGGAGCTGGTGTTCCATCCGTGCCGCGAGCCCGCTGACCAATACCAAAAACTGTGCGACTGGTGGATTCACCAACGAGCACCATGCCACGACTGTCAACATTCTCGATACCAGTTGGACCCGCAAGTCCCGCCACAACGTTTTTCGAGTCGATGCTCAGGTTGAAGTTGAGGCTTCGATTGAAAACATTGGTTGCGACAGTGATACCAGGACTTGTGTAGGCCATGGAGATCGACGAGGTGACGCCAAACAGATCGTCGCCTCCGTTGATGACGAGGCTACCATTCACCATTGGGTTAAAGTTAGAATCCCCGGTCAGCTCCCGGGAATCAAACTGCGTGACCACACCCATCGAGTTGGGACCGGCGCTCGCAACAATGACCTGGGAGGGGGTGAATTTGTTGTCCACAAACTCATTACCGCTATCATCGCAGCCTACCAGGCTGATCAGCGAGGCGAGCCCGAGACTCGTTAACGACAAGCCAAACTTCTTCATCTGCACTATCCTTGGTTCGGTTCTATTTCGCGTGATACCTCGGTCGCATCCTGAGATATACGCCAACCGTTGTAACAAACCGGGAATTTAAAGTTAAGTTCCCTCATAATCTATCGAATGATTTAGCACACTATATGGTCGGGAAACATGCAAGTTGCTTTCATAGAGAAAAGCAAAAAGCTCTGTGATGAGGCCGCGTGAAATCACGCGTTGAGAATTTTGACGACGATCAAGAGCACGGCAAAGTGCCAGGAGCAGCGGTGGATATTACGGAGTGTTACAAGCAGGCTTGGCGAGGATTTAGCCGCTGGTGGATTCCTCTCTGTCTGGTCGCCTTCGTGGCTGTCGCGGCCGACTTACTCCCACGATTTCTAGCCCAACAAGACGTCGACCAAAGCAGCATATCCGCCGATTTCATAGCCATGTCCAAAGCGCTGCAAAACAACAACCCCCAAGAAGTTCAGCGCCGAATGGACAGCTTGAAGGCGAACACCGTCAAATTCGTTCAAGCCGCCGCCCGCTACACTCTTTATCTCCTCCCCATTGCCCTCCCCGTCGCTGTGATGTTGATCATCTTCGGCATGAAAGCGAGCTCTAAAGAAGGTCTGAGCCTCAAAGAGGACACAAAAAGAGTGGGCCGTCGAGGAATCTCTGTACTCCTGACCCAAGTCTTTGCGATGGTCGTTACTTTTTTACCGTTCTTCGCGGTGGTCGCAATTCTCCTCGCCTTCCGAGGAAAGCTCCAAGGCTCAACACCACTCCTCGCCCTATCAGCCGCGCTGATAGCCCTCTTTCTGTTT
>JARGOJ010000417.1:0-3234 GCA_029210225.1 Planctomycetota bacterium | reverse complement strand
CTAGCTTTCTTGGGCGCGGTGTTCTTCTATGTCCTCTTCTTTTTTGCTCCACAATTGGCCGCGGATGAAGAACTTGGGCCCCTTCAATCGATGCTGAAAAGTCAACGTATGGTGCGGCGATCCTTCCTGATGGTCTTCCTTCTTGTTCTCATCAACAGCTCGATCCAGGGACTGCTTGGGTTGACGATCATCGGCCTCATCCCCGGGACTGCTTTCGCGAATACCGCGAGGGGCGCAGCGTACTATCAACTATTAGAAGAGGAGCGCTTGGCGACGGAGGGCGCGGCAGCTGCACCTATTCAGAGTCCCTCGGCGGCTGAGACGGAGAATTCAGAGGACGTCGAGCAGGAAGCGGAGGGACAGGACTCTACTCCGACTTAAAGATCATTTCGAGCTGCGCTTTGTAGAGCATCGCTTGTTCACCGATCAATTGTCGATCTTGATAGGCTTTGGCCACGACCATGCTTCCTTGAAAGACGACGATAAATTGCCGCGCCAGGGCGTCGGTGTCGATGTTTGCCAGCTTGAATTGTCTCGCGGCGCCATCGAGAAATTCTCCAAGCATATCGACCCAGTTCTGGAAGGCATCGCGACAAGAGTCTCTGAGCTTCGGATGTGAGCCAGACAGCTCCTGAGAAAAGATTCCGAGTAGACAGCTCTGTTTTGGCGACGATTGCATCAAACCAGTGACGGCGTCCACCATGGCGAGCGCCCGTTGAAGGGGTGGAAGGCTCTCAAAATCAACGGAGTCTAAGGCTCTTTGAGCTCCTTTACACCAAGTCTCCAAAACAGTGAGCGCCAACGCTTCCTTATCTTTAAAGTAGTGAAAGAACGCACCTTTGCTGACCCCGGCCGCCTCACAGATATCGTTGACGGAGGTCCCGTTGTAACCACCGTCAAGCATGAGCTCTAACGCGGATTCGATGATCGTAGGGCGAAGCTTTGGGTCGGCTTTTCTTGGACTCATGATTGGCGTTTCCTTTGACTCCATAAACACGCTCGGACCCTTTCATTTCGAGTGGATGCTCAGAGCTAATTACATACCGACCGATTGGTATTTAATGACTTCCAATCAAGTCAGTCAAGGACGATCGGCCTTTCAAGAGCGAATGAAGGAACTAAGATCTTTCTATGTAGTGATTTATGACTTTTGGAAATGATCAAAACCGAGACTTTCTTCGATGTTGCGCCCTAAGTCATCCACTAGGTAATGACCGCCTTGAGGCAAGGCTTGCACCTCGCCAATTCTAATGAGGCCTAAGGACTCTAGGGATTTTCGGTGTTCAGCGGGAATCGCAAAGAGGAGTTCATATTCCTCACCGGATTGATAGACAACGTCATGAGGATCAAGGGATAGTCGCTCGGCCAAGGATCGAACCGAGTCTGAGACAATCGCCTCGCGATGGATGACAAAGCACTGGCCGGAGGCGCGGGCCATTCGTCCGGCATCTCTGGCCAGGCCATCTGAAATGTCCATACAAGCCGCAGTGTCCGGAATAACGCTGTCGACGAGGTCGAAGCGCGGTGTGGGGTTGAGGTAGCGTTTTTGAACTTCGAGGAAAGCTTCGTTATGATTGTTGGCGTTGTCACGGCTTTGTTTGTCCAGGCTTCGAAAAGCAAGGTTTGAGCGCCCGAGAATTCCGCTCACCCATAGGTCGTCTCCCGAGCGCGCAGCGCTTCGCGTCCAGGCTTGAGCACGAGTCAGCTCTCCGAAAACAGACACGGACAGATTCAGGGTTGAAGATTGTGTGAGGTTCCCTCCATACAAGACGGCTGAATGCTGGCCGAGGCTCTCAGTGAACCCTTTTATGACTCCGCGTAGTAGGTCGGAGGACAATGATTTCGGGCAATGGAGCGACAGCATGGCGCCGCGAGCTTTCGCACCCATGGCTGCGAGATCGGACAAGGCGCTCCCAGCGGCCCGGCGTCCGATGCTCTCCGGGGGACACCAGCGATGACGGAAATGAACGCCTTCACAGTGATCATCGACGCTCAGGACAAGCTTTGTATTTGGGGCCCATGGTAGAACGGCCGCATCGTCGCCAATACCCAATTCCGAGTCCTGTTCGGGGCAATGTTCCCGGACGAATCTGCGGATTTCTGATACGAATGTGTCTTCGTTCGAGAGTGCCATGGCTGACCTCGGAGTTCGTTTTGTGGGAGTTGTGACCTGTCTCGTCGCGTTGAGAGTTGATCAAGTTTTGTTGAAAGTCTTACGTTATGGGTCTCACTGATATCAGTGGAATCTGATAGATTGACGGGATTCTGGCCCCCTGTTCATCATTGTCGGAGCTATGACAAATAAAGATCCACAAAGCACTGAAGAATTAAAAGACAACACCCAAAAGTTAAATCGGGAACGTTTTCTTTTCTTCGAAACAGTCTTCGGAAAAGCCGGTATTCGTGACGACATTGCCGAGCGTATCAGCGAAGAAATTTGTACGGACAATCGTTTCATTGAACGACTTGTCGATAACCTCGTCTCCCGAGGGATTTTCCAACCTCGGGGAGAGATTTACGAACGCGTCACGCTTTGTAACCTCGCCGGGGTGACTTTCCCTAAAGACTTCGCCAATCAACTCGAACGAAAGCGTCTGACGGCTAACAACCCCGAGGAGTGGTGCCGTTTGGGGCGCTTGTTTGCCTTTGCGGGGGACAAAGATCGGGCCGCGCTTTGCCATCGCACAGGTTTTGGCCTCATGTCTCAGGCGACTCCCGAATTGCTCGTGTCCCTCGCTGAAGGTATCGATCCGAAGCGCGACAAAGCAATGGTTTTGGGCTGCATTGACCGGGTCGCAGAAATCATACTCACAGGTGACCAGGCCCTCGATAATCCTGATCGCCACGACTTGACCTCGGAGGACCCCGCCGGCTGCGCCGTGATTCTTGACCGCGCTTGTCAAGCCGCCATCCAATGCAAAGAGCCTGGCCGCGCCGCCTCTCTGGCTCGGGCCGCGACCGCTCTTTTCGAACGTTGCGGACTTCGGCACAAACTTCAAAACGCTTTGGGGAGCCTCTCCGATGCCCTCACCGACCTTGAAGACTTTGAGGGGGCGCTTCGCACAGTCGAACGGCGTCGCCTTGTTTTGTCCGCCGAATCCGACTACATGCAAGTCGCTGACTGCTACAAAAAGATGGCCGTGCTCTCGGAAAATCTCGGGAATTTAGAGAACGCTGGGCGCTACTACGAGCTGGCGATTCAAGTCTCTGAATCGATCATCGACCCCAATAACG
>JARGOJ010000416.1 GCA_029210225.1 Planctomycetota bacterium | reverse complement strand
CACTAGAGGGGTATTCCTGAAAAAAATGGGGAAGCGAGCTGCTGCTTACAAAGATTACAACAAAGCCATTTCTCTCAAGCCCAATGACTATGAAGCATACATCAACCGAGGGCTTCTTCTAGAAGAAGCGGGGAAGAGAGGAAGTGCTCTCAGCGATTACAACAAAGCCATTTCTATCGAGCCAAATGCCTCTGACGCTTATGTGAACCGTGGACTTCTCAAAGCCGAAATGGGGGACAGTGACGCCGCCCTCAAAGACTACGACAAAGCCATTGCAGTCAACCCAAAAGAAGCCAACGCCTACTTCAACCGAGGAATGCTCCGAGCGAAAATGGGAAACAATGGAGCCGCCATAAACGATTTCAGCATGGCCATTTCTATCGATCCAAAATTCGCATGGGCCTATAACAATCGAGGGCGACTTCGAGCCAATATGGGAGACAGTCAAGCCGCTCTAAAAAATTACAACAAAGCCATTTCAATCGCCCCGAACTTTGGCTTAGCCTATGTCAATCGTGGCTACCTATTTGTAAAATTGGGAAAGCTGAAACAAGCCCTAAGTGACTTCAAGACATTCCTTAGTCTTCAGCCCAATCACCCCGGTGCTCCTAGCATTCGATCGACCATTGAACAATTGAAAAAGAAACGAAACAAATAGATCCTCAGAATGCAGCCAAGAGGTCAAAGCACTCAACAATTGCTAGAAGCTCAGCCGAATTAGAATCGAGTCAATAAAACGGCTTCAACCGCATTGAAAACTTGTCTGAAACTCATTGATTTATCCTTGGAACAGGCGGAGTCCTCAAAACATTAACTTTACCGGCTCTAATCACACTCTGGATTTTCAAATTCCCCAATCGGAGTTAGACATGGCCTAGCCACCTTCCTTCCCTCAAGAACCACTATTATTGTCCGACTCTTGATAACTGCTACCGCAATCAGAGCAGAAGTGCTGTGCTAATTTTTTGACTTTTGGAGCCAGCGTCTTTTCGTCCCTCTGTCTCCGGAGTTCCGGAAACCTCCGAGATATCAGTCTCCGGAAACAAAGCCACTAACCTAAATCGTTAAAACACGCACATCTGCTGCATAAAACACAAGATAATCCTCTCAAGTTACTATAAAACCTAATTCACGAGATCAAAGCGAGAGATCCTGAAACTATTATCGATCTGTAAATTACGCGAAGCGAGTGATTCCAGCGGTGAAGAAAGCACTGCAAAAAAAAATGACAATGCTCCTTCATTTTTCTCGCACGATCCAAGTCTATCTCCGGCTATTGAATTACAGGAAAAGCTTTCTACAAAAGGTCAGAAAGAGGACATTCCTCACATTCAGGAGATAATAATGAGACTTTCCAAATTGAATTCAAATCGAAAACAACGATTTAGTTCACGATTCATGAGTGTCATGCTCACATCTATTCTTACACTTAGCGCCTGCGGTAGCAGTGGAGGAGGAGGTTCCGGACCAGCCCCCTCTGCCACCCCAAGCCAGACACCAACGCCAGCACCTGCGCCAACACCGACGCCTACGCCAACACCTGCTCTCGCGGTGCTGACGCTGAGCGCGCCAAGCCCCATGAATGAAGGGAACTCCGGGAACTCCGTGTTCCGGTGGACTCTCAATCTTAGCCAAAGCGCGTCCTCCCTTGTGACCGTCGACTTCCAATCGAAAGACGGCAGCGCAAGCGCCCCTTCAGACTACGTCCAACTGCAAGGACAAATGAGTTTTCAACCTGGGGAAGTCACCAAGACAATTGATGTGCTCGTCAACGGAGACACCAACGCTGAACCCGATGAGACCTTCTCTGTCGAGCTCTCCAACGTCAGAAACGCAACCCTCAGCAACAACAGTGTCAGTTGCACCATTCTCAATGACGACCCCGCCACCAGCCCTCCTCCTACCCCTCCAGCCGGGACACAGCGGATGGTCATGGCCTATGTTGAGAGCCTTCGCTTCGGATACACCGCGCAGATACCACAACTCGACTACTCCGCCGTCGATGTCGTCATTCACGGCTTCATCACCCCTGATGCCCAAGGCAACCTCAGCGAAAACGGCAATTTCAACGACTTCAGGACCTGGCCTTGGGCCACCGCTCCCGACGTCCCACTCCCCACCGCCGTTCACAACGCCGGTAAGAAGATTGTCATGAGCATTGGCGGCGCGACCGTTGCCCCCTCCCTCTTTGACACCATTGCCTCCAACCCAACGAACCGTGCGAACTTCATTCAGAACATCATTCAATCCATCAATTCCTTCGGATATGACGGCGTGGATATCGACTACGAATGGCCCGCAGGCGTCCGTCAGGGCCAAGACTTCACAACCCTCATGACTGAACTCTACGCTGCGGTGAAAGCCAATAACAGCCAACACCTCGTCATCTTCGGCGCCGGACCAGGAAACTGGATTGGATATCGAGAATGGGCCAAGCTCGGTGCCGCATGCGATTACTGCTTTTTCTTCGGCTATGATTGGCGCAACCCCGCTCTCGGACCCATGAAAGCCGCGAACAACGCTCAATTCACAAGTCACTCCGGCGATCAATTTGAAGCCGCTGTTCGCGGCGCCGTCAACTTCGTCCTCAGCAAAGGTTTCCCTGCCAATCAGTTAATCGTCGGCATTCCCTTCTACAGCTCCGGAAATCAATCTTGGAGCGCCGCCCAATCCGCGGCTTGGTCCGCCGGCGCGCCGTGGACTGTCGATCCCGACTATATGGAAGTCAACATGGGAACCGGTGGTTGGTGGACCACACCGGAGTCTGTCACCGCGAAAATGGACGCGCTGCTACATCCTCAAAAGACAATTCTCAACAATCAAGCCGTCCTTGGAGGCATCGGTTGGTGGGAATGGGGTCATGAAGATCCCTCAAACCCCGACCTGACAAACGCCGTCAAACAGTGGATTGCAAACAACCCATAAGCAGGCTCGGGAGTCAGATGCTCGATAACAACCGTGGGATCTGACTCCCCCTGCTTCACAAAAACATACGATTATTGAACAGTTGGCAGCCGCTACTAAGTCGGACTCTCAATGCGTCCCTTCGATGTTAGCGATCGGGAATGAAGTTTCCCGAAAGGAGAATTGGCCCTTCAACAAAAGAAAACTAAAACGAAGCCTGGTCCTTCAACACAAAGCCTACGAATTCGTAAAGTGGCTGGGAAAAGTCCAAGAATCATGGTTCTTCCCCTTCAGGAACCTTCACATTCAAGGCTCCATGGGCGAAACCGCCGAAGCCTGGCTTTCCGCCCAACTGCATGCTATCCCTCGTCAATTCCAACCCACACCACAATCATTCAAAGAGTTCGCACGCCTCTTCGCAGCCCTGTTTGAAACCTCTTATGAACTAGGCCCGTCGCTTCAAAAGGTCGGCTGCTGCGAGTTTTGCGAATACCTCTCCTCGATTCCAAAATTGAAATTGAGGAAGGTCACGAAACACACGAAAAAGCAAAGCCAGCGACTCATAGAAGATTCTCTCATCGACCTCCACAGCTCCCTCGGCCTCGGCTATCCCGAAATGGCCATCGTCGACTCTCTCCTCGCCAATCCCAATAGTCGACGAACGGTCCACATCTATACCTACGGACTCGGCCTCCTGAATCGAGCACGAACCGGTCGAGGAAACCCAGCACTGCTTGTGATCTGGAGACATCTGGCATGGTCGGACGGACGCCTTATCAAAGATTTCAAGCTTCGCGCCGACGATATCATCGGCGCAGAGAAATGGCTCAAAGAACAGTTCCTCAAAACGACTGAACTCCCCGAAGAGCAATTGCCAAACAAGCGTCATGGTCCGGCGGCTCAAAAAGTAAATCCACCTCCGTAGTCACCCGCGCCTGTGGAGATTAGAACCTTGTCAAAGAGCGAACTCTTTGCCCTCTAAAGGGCCATCCTTTTTTAGATTCGGTGACACCTAGGCCCCGAGTAAGTGTCGTTTTGATAACTTGGTTGGCCTCATAGTGAGCGCGACAAAGAGGAACTGTACCTGTGAAAACCTGTTTTCAATTTTGGTTCTATAGCCGTGACTTCGAGGACTCCGGCAAAACAGTGGAAGTTCTTGGACACCCGGAACTACGTCTCTTCGGCAGCGACAACGTCGTCCTAAACGGCGCTGTGGAAGAAGGCTTAAGCCAACGAATACACAAGCTCCCTTCTCGCACCCTCCAGCAATTCACTTTTCACAAAGAGACCGAGCTCCGCGAGGTCCTTGTAGAACTTCCTCATAAAGCCAATTCACTCATCAGCAACGAAGCGCTGACCCTATCCTTCGATGTCATTGTAAGCCGAGCGAAATCTCGTCCCAATTGGCGCGCTTATGTCCCCGCGCTCAATCTCAGCCTATTTTTCCGAAAAGGAAAAGAGATTGAAACAGAGGTTCCAAAAGAGATCCTCAAAGCGCTCATGCGTGGTGACCTCATCCGAAACCTTCGTGAGTTGGTCCTCAAGATTGCCGCCGAGAGCGAACAGAGCATTGAATCCATCGAACTCATCGAAGAGGTGCCCTCCCTCAAAGACTTCATCCGAAATCAATCCGAGAAACAACCTCGCAAAACTCCCGAGTTCGATCGAGTGAGCGACGACGCCATGAAGCTCATAGAAAAGGAGAACCCGAAGCTCGGCTGCTACGAACAAGAAGCCAACATCCTTCGCATACTAGAGAGCATCAAGCAGGCTCGCCCTCGGAGCATGGTCATCGTCGGCCCCCGAGGCAGCGGCAAAACCTCCATTGTTCTCGAAGTCGCTCGTCGTCTCCATTCAGAGATCATTCGTAAAACGCCCCCAAAAACGGACGAAAACGATGGCCAAGAGCCACCGCTACTCGGCAAACGAATCTTACTAAGCAGCGGCTCCCGGATCGTGGCTGGAATGTCCGCCCTCGGTGAATTGGAAGAGCGTGTCGACAAAATCATCAAAGAAACAAAGCGCGAACAAATCATCCTTCACGCCTCCACCCTAGTTGACTTGCTCCAAGCTGGACGTCACTCAGGTTCCGCCCTCGGAGTCGCTGCCTATTTGAAAGAAGCCGTCTCCCGAGGAGACACGGTCTTGATTGTTGAGGCCACTGCCGACGAGCTACTCAAAGCGGAAGAAATGGACCCCGGCTTTACTGGCCTCTTAGAGCGAATCGACGTGGACATTCCAAACGAAAGTGAGTCCCTAAGAATTCTCGAGAGAGTCGGGAAAGACGCGGCCGTTGGGGAGGTCATTGAATTCACAAAGGGCGCTCTTCAAACAACTCTATCTCTGCATAAGCGCTTTGAACCCTACGCCAGTTTCCCTGGACGCTGCGTCCGCTTCATACTGGACATCGTCGCCGAGCATCCCCTCGTCAAAGATGTGAAACTCAAGCGCCAGGCTCACCGAGAGAAACTCACCGTCGCCCTTGAAGCCCAACACATCACCAAATCATTTTCTAAGCAAACAGGGCTCCCACTATGGCTCCTTCAGGACGAACAACGTCTCGTTTTTGAACGAGTCAAAGAGAAGCTTGGCGCCCGAGTCATCGGACAAGAGGACGCAGTCTCAACGGTCTCTGAGTTGATCTGCCGAGTCAAAGCAGGCCTCGAAGAAAAAGAGAAGCCCCTCATGTCTCTGCTCTTTGTGGGCCCCACCGGGGTCGGCAAGACCGAGATGGCCAAAACACTGGCAGAGTTTTTCTTCTCCGACACAGAGCGCCTCATTCGCTTTGATATGAGTGAATACTCAAACACCCTCGCCGTCGCCCGACTCACAGGATCTCTCGGCACCGGAGAAGGGGACCTCACTAAAAAACTTCGCGAGACGCCCTTCTCGGTGGTCCTCTTCGACGAGCTTGAAAAAGCCGACGATAGCTTCTTCGACCTTCTCCTTCAAATCCTCGGCGAAGGCCGGCTCACAGATGCGAAAGGACGCATGGCCAGCTTTCGTCACTCAATTATCATCATGACCTCAAACCTCGGAGCGGTGTCCGCACGTCGAGGCGATCTCGGCTTCAATAAAAAGGGTGGCGGACAACAATCCCGCTACACCGAAGCCGTCGAAGACAGCTTTCGCCCCGAGTTGTTAAATCGTATTGACACCGTTGTCCCATTCAATTCACTAAGTCCCAATGTCATCCGTCAAATTACTGATAGAGAGATTGAACGATTGTTGAAGCGTGACGGAATCATGCGGAATGAACTGCACATTGACATAAACGACGAAGTCAAAGATTGGCTCGCAGAGCTTGGCTTTGACGAAGCGAACGGCGCCCGCCCGCTGAAGCGCGCCCTTGAAGAACATGTCGTCACTCCCCTCGCAGAAGCCCTCGGCCGCCGTCAGGCCTTGCTCGGTCGAAAAGTCACAGTTGTCAAAGCCGAGGACAAACTCCAGTTAGACCTCGGAGCTCCCCCCGCCGACGGAGACGCCAAACGCAACCCCCTTCTTCTCCTCACCGACACAATCTCCGCCGCTCGACGGCGACTCTGGCGCGTTGAGGCAGGTGAAAAAGCCATGCAACGACGCAATGAGCGCTTCATGCTGCTGCGGGCGAAGGAGCGCGCTGAGGCGAAGGAGAAGCGGAAGAAGCGCGGTAAAAACCGAGAGGTCTTCGACGGGGAAAAAGCCGCACGATTGACTCGGATTGAAACATGGCTGGAAAACTTCAAGCAAGCCATGCGAGATACCGAAGAGCTGGAAGAGCTCACG
This sequence comes from Planctomycetota bacterium, assembly GCA_029210225.1. Classification (GTDB taxonomy): domain Bacteria; phylum Planctomycetota; class J058; order J058; family JARGOJ01; genus JARGOJ01. The sequence goes on along the minus strand of JARGOJ010000416.1, from coordinate 930 downwards.
GTGCAGACTTTACTGGGAGGGAGCAGCGGTGAAGACCCTGCAGTCCTTGAGCCCCTCATTGAAGAACAAGTGAGAGCGTGTCGAGAGCAATTACTAGTCTTGACAGGCTTTATGGTGAAGCAACCCAATCGGGCCTTTCTTATTCTTAGCGGCGAATTAGAGTGGCTCACTCAATTGCACGAGCTTTATACAACGGTCGCCGCAAAATTAGATTTCTCAGTGACAACATATCAGCGTCAAAGCTGGGGCCTAAATCGAGGACAAGCAGGAGGCTTCGCTGCATCTATTCAATTCCTCAGAATCAAATCCATGAAAGAAAAAGCAAAGTTCGAAGCGCCACCAAATAGTGGTCGTCTCTCCATTGGACTAGATATTAGGGGCAGCCACGCCGCGAGTTACTTTCACGGAGAGAACGGCGCTCATTGGTTTCATAAAGGGAAGAGAAAAACCGTCGCAGAGGTCTTTTGCGCGTCGACAAAACCGAGCGACGAAGACGCCGGTCAGTGGCAGCCCAGCTCCACCCGTATCAGACGTGTTTATGACCAGGGCAATCGATTAATCAACGATGAAGTCACCGGCGATTCCAAAGCGTATACGAAAATGAAAATGGCCAAAGTCGTCACTCAGTTAATGGAAGCAGAGCTTGAGATGAGACTAGAGGAGGAATTGAAATGAGAATCACTATTCCGATCCTCTTTGAGCGTGGAGAAAAGAGCTCCGTGTTCACTGTTCGTCCCCTGCTCTTCCCCAATGCGCTTCGAGAAGGCAAGGTTCTCAAACGTGCTCTGGAGCGCCTCGCACGAGATTTACGAAAGGAGTTCCCGTCTCTTCCCCCGCAGGAATTAGCCCTTCGCTGTAGCTATCCAGCCATCAGTATTCACCGCATCCGAGTGACGGGAATGCTTCGCAAAACCAGTCTCAACGAACGCT
>JARGOJ010000415.1 GCA_029210225.1 Planctomycetota bacterium | reverse complement strand
AATATAGATCTATATTCATGAATGATTCAAAAGGCTCGTCCAACAGATAGGAAGCCTGCGAAAAAGTTTTTTGGTTTTTCGGATACAAGGATTCACAAGCGCCGTAAGCCCCCTGTTCCTACTTGATGATATGAGAGCGCTAAGAAGTGATCACTATGTCTCGACCTATGATTCGACTCTAGAAGAGCTCATTCCAGCGTTGAAGCGCCGCGGAAGACGCCGCCCAAGACTCCTTCATCAAGGCTCTAAGAAAGCTAGAACAGTCTCAAAAACAGCGATAAGCGGAAAATTAAAAAAGGGCGGAAGAAGAAAAGGGACCCCGACGGCAAAGAGGTCTCTCAGGCCAAATGCAAGAATGGTGGACTTCCAAAAACGGCGAGCCATTCAGAAGGCATCTCAAGCCCAGGTTTATTTCGGATTAAATAGACCAAGCTTCCCGCCTGGACTGGCTCGAACTTGCTTAGGATGCGTTGGAAGGTTATCGGAGAGACGAACGATCACCAGAGCTTCATGCAATGCTACACCCAGGCCCGTGGAAACAGCAAGATTGAGTGGAAACTCGCGAGCGATTAGTGCCTATGGAGAACCCTTTATTTACATGGCCTAAATCAACAATGCTCCACAAAGTCATGTATGGAAGGGAAGGGCAGGCGTCATTGGGTTTCATTGAATACTGAGCTGATTTGCCTTCCTGGTTCGTGAGTGACGGACGAGGAAGGAATAGAAAGGCGATCGGGGGTCGATATGATAGAAAGGCAGATAGGACTCACATGATCGATCCAAGTTGAAGGTCAAGCAATATGGACAAGTCGTCGGAAAGCAAGGAAGTTAGGGAAGGGCAGGGCGGTTCCGAATCATCGAAGTGGCGGAATTGCTTTGTCCTGCTAGCCCTTATCATCTTGTTATTTTGCGTTCTTCCTCTGGGCCTAATCAGTAGAGATGACGACCCAGTCGACGAGAGCGCGCTGCCGTTTCTCCCAGCTCCCAAGAGCCAAGACTTCCCTGAGAAGAAGGACATCATCGCTCTTTTGACGACGATGGACAAGCGCCACTCAGAACTCGACAGCCCCGATTTCATGGCGCTCAAATATGGTGATGCCGATTGGACTCGTGAAGGATCGGTCACCCGAGCCAACGAGCCAGCGCTTCAAAAAATTCGACAGGCCATGAATCCACTCTTCAAGAAAGACTCGGGAAGAGCCGTCGCTCCCGGTCGACCAGGGACGGCCCAAAAGTCCAGCTGGTCTCTTTTGGGCCGTCACTGGAATCGACACATCAATCTACTCCAGCGCGAGGGCAAAGAGAAGCAAGCCTTCGAGGACGCGATCTCGCTGCTGGAATTCTCAAAAGGGCTGCGCGGACTTTACAGTTACGATGAGTGCGCTGGGGGCATGAGTCTGAGCCGGGGTGCTTTGAAGAAGATCATTCATCTGAGTCGGAACGCCAGAGATGGCGAGAATATGAAGAAAGTCCTCAATCGCTTGAACCGCTTTGAGGTCTCTTCAATGGAGGTCAAAACTTGGCTGTCGAGAGACTATCGGCTAGGAACCCTTAAGATTCATGACTTTGCCAATCCTCAAGGGTCGGGGGATCAGACAGAATCTCAAGCAAGCAAGGCCGCCGGATTCTTTGGTCCTTGGCTCTACAAGAACAACCAAACTCACCGGATTTTGGCGAAGGCTTATAAGAACGCCTATAACTTTGTCGACTTGGCAAAGAGCCCCTATTTCTTAGAGCCATTTAAAGGATGTGGATTTAGCGAAGCGGAGCTCTTTGAACAAAGCCCTGATTGGTGGCTCGGAGGGAACGGCCTTGGTTATGAGACATTCTTGGTCAAGCTCCCCGAGCAGCTCCGCGAGACCATCATGCAACGATGGCACCTCAATGGATTGCTTCGATTCGCTCAGGTCTATCTCGCGATCAAGGTCTATCAATTGCGAGAGGGCGTCTTCCCCGATAAGCTGGAAGCGATTGCCAAAGATTTGCCGGATCATTTTTTCACGAATCAAAAGCCCTTTGAGTTCGCCTATGAGCAAGGCATCAAATTAGAGATTCAAATGATCGACGCAGTCTATAAAGATGTGGGGCACGGCATGCTTGAACGAAAACCCGAGAAGATCCGCATCAGCGCCGCGAGCTTCAAATCGGCGAAACGCCCTCCGAAAAAGCGATGACATAAAAACTCCTTGGTCAGAGTTTCAAAGCGTCTGGAGTTTAGAACGTGAGATCCCAGCGCTCATTGTCAGAAAAAGGGAGCGAGCGCCTGTGATCACAAACCGATCGATGGAAGAGGACGAAGCTGTGAGCACTTTCGCCAAGGGCCGATCATTAAGCGCGGGTCCATGGACTTAACCGTAGACAGAGGCCTGACATCGAATCCAGCGCCCAAGCGATGTCCATTTTGTCACGACACCATCGTAGACCATCCAAAAAACGCCCAATGCGAAACTTGTGGCGCCTGGCATCATGGTGATTGCTGGGACACCCACAAGAAATGCTCCAGTTGCGGTCATTCAGAGAAAGTTCCAACCCCAGGTGCAGGGAGCCTGGCGCCAAAGAAGCGCTGCCTGGAATTGGGCTGTGAACGCAGCGCCCTAAACGACGCTCGCTACCCAAAATATTCCTCCCTCTGCAAAGCTCACGGTTACATACTTTGGAAGCGCCAACATCAACACAAGCACGCAAAGTATCAGCCCCTCGCGTTTCTCTGCTTATCTCTCTGTTTCCTCGCTGCCTGGTTCGCCGTCAGGAATCCATTGCCCCTTGGCTGCTCGGTCTTTTTCGCCATCGCAACTCTCGCCGTCTATTTCGATGATACGAGCAGTCCATGGACAATCGAAGTGAGCCCAGGGGACAAGATCAAGGACAATGAAAACACTGGCAAGCCCAACGCGCCGAGTCGAGCGAGCCGCTGCGGGAGTTGCGGCGACCCGATACTTTCAGGGGAAGAAACCCAAGCATGCGAGCAATGTAAAACGATTCATCACACGGATTGTCGAAGCGCATTAAACGCGTGCCCTGAGTGTAATTTAGACAAAGCTCGAAAACGGCCGTCTATGGAAACGCTGCGCCAGGCCCAGAGAAATCAGACAAAAACACCTGGAATTTGTGAGATTGCAGGCTGCGTCAATCCAAGGATTCCCTGGGATGGGAGAAGCATGTATCTCAACAAGTGCGAAGACCACGCCGAGGACCACTGGAAACAAATGGCGCAGTTTTTTGGGGCGGCCCTTCTCGCAATCCCAATCATGACGGTCGCGGTCGCCTTAATCGCCTATTTCGCGTCGCCGAAACCAACGCGAGCCTCATTCTTCATGGTGCTCGGCGGGGCCTTGCTTTGGGGCTTTCTCTTCTTTCTGAAGAGCGTCTACAAGGCGCCAGTTAAAGACTCAGAGCGTCAATCACCACGATCCCAAAAGAGAGGCCCATTAAAATCCGACAAGCCTGGCCTCGAATGAGTCCATGAACATGGAGCGAAGGAGTCCGTTGAGTCGCGACTCATTCTCAATGTGAGGTTTTTTCTCACAGAAACAGCGCCCAAGATCCTGCACAAAAGCATTCAAAACAACGGCTTAGGCTTTTCGGCATAGAAATAGCTAAGTCTTAAGCCAAGTCAGCGACCTTTCACTTTGATTGAGGAGGCTTAGGCTAATGATTGAGCAGGATACGAAGGGTTTTTATCAAGTATTGTTCTCTTGCCCGGGGTGCAGCGAGTCTGTAGAGCGGGACCAAGAGAAGCGTGGATGCGAGTCGTGCATGGCTTGGCATCATGAGAGTTGTTATCTCGGAAAGGATGGGCAAGGCTTCTGCGGAGCGTGTCACAGCAAGGCCCGAATTGAAAAGGCTGTGGGAAAGGAAGCGGAGTTTAAGCTCTGCATCGCAACGCCGTGTCGAGACGCCGCGGTGGAGACCCCTGCGAACAGGCACTTAGCGGGCTATTGCGTCTATCACGCGCAGCTTGAAGGGCGTCGCCAGGGAGTCATATTAAAGGCCAGCGGGGGTTTACTCCTGGCGAGCAGCTTGTTCTTCATCCCTGATTTCTCCAAGGCTTTTTTGACCTGGCTCCCATATATCGGCTTGTTGCTGTGCTTGGGCCTAGGCCTAACGCTTGTGCTGCGGGGACGCCGATGGGTCAGCATGATCAAGAATAAGTGGCCTGGGATTCCCACAAAAGCGAAACCTGCGCCGACTAACCAAGATGCGGCGAGCGCGTAAGTTCGCGTTTTGGGGAGAAAGCTGGGAGAAGCAATTCTTCCTGGGGCTTATCGAGCCCTAAGACACGAAGAGCAGCTTCGAGAAAAGCTCTGCTAGGCGGAGCTTTTCTCCTCGGCGTTCAGCGACGACCCCAAGACCGATTTCTCAGCCGGCATCGACAGCTCAGCCGCGCTGGCACATCGCATACGAAGGCGCGTAATCGGCACTATTTGGTCTGCAGCGCATCAAAAACAAAGGGCGCGATCTCGGCGTCTTCGTCGGCGAGCTTTGACAGTAGGTTCATGGCGCCGACGCGAAGGTGGGCGTCTGAGCTGCCGAGAGCCTCGACGAGGAGGCTCATCACTTGGAGCTGAAGCTCTTCAGAGACGATGTCTTCAGAATTTCGAATAATGACCTCCATACACAACGTCCGATAAGATCCATTATGTCGCATCGGAGCTATTGTTAAGTATTAAAAACACTTGGGAATTCACTTGATTCAGCCATTCTCATTTGATCCACAAATAAATCCAGCGCAAACTCCCGATCCCATAGTCAACTATCGGCAAAGAGACCGCTCTAACATGGGCCCAAAAATCTCCCTAGGTATTGAGAACCATTCTCAATACCTGGCGCTGGCACATTGAGAGCCATTCTCAATACCTAGCAAAGGCGCTTTCGACCCGGGCAGCCAAGCGACCGATTCGCAAAATCGATTCTAGAGCCTCTCAGGGCGCGGTGACCTAGACCCCTTTATTTACAAGGTATCCAACGCAGTCATATCCTAGAAACCGAAGCAACCCAAAAATCATCAGCTCGCTGGAGTCAACTCCCTAAGCTCGAACTCGTTCGCTGAGCCCAACGTCTTAAAAACCGATCAGCCCCAAGCCTTTGCAAATCCGAGCCAATTCTCACACATCGAAAGCTCCGGACGGAGCCTCTCTTCAACAAATCACCGCCTCCGCATCATCAAAGCGAGATATTGAAGCTCGCCAGGACAGACACCCTTTGTTATAAATCGGATAATCTTTTGGAGCTAATTACTCATGATTCGATTTCAATGCCACCAATGCGCGGAGTTCATCCTCGTCCCTGACCAATTCGCCGGTCAACCCGGACGCTGCAAACACTGCCAAGCGGCGATCACCGTCCCCTTTCCCAATCACGACGCCGTGAGCCTCTGGGCAAAAATTCATGAAGGTCCCCGCGCTCTCCGCTTTGGATTGGTGGGCGTCACATGGCTTGTCGTCATATTAGCGATGCTCGCCCTCGGTCCAGGCAGCCCGCTGCCCGTCGCGAAATCCCAGCTCCGAAAGCAATGGGCCGTTTGGAAAGCGACAGCGACGGCCCAGCCTTCCTATGTCTCAACCTCGGACATTACGGAGCTAGAGGTCCTCGACGAGTTCATAGAAAACAGCACCGCGATTGTCTGGATCCGTACAGCCCATGAAGATGGAACTCGACGGAATCACCGCGTATCCCTCCGATACGTTGGGAACCGCTGGAAGTACGAGGGCATTCTCTGGTTTGACCAGATTCAACGGATTAGAGGCGGCCCCAGTTACTTTCCGGATGAAGGCAGCGGTGACTTCGAAGTGCTTGGGTCCAAGCAACGTTACGCTTGGAAAGCTTTAATGTCAGACCCCCGAAGCCACTCCAGAGATCTCGCCCTGCGGGATCTCTCCGACAAGCCCGAGTTATTCACCGAGTTTTGCGGCTCGATAGTGCCCCTGCTTAAGGACCCTGATCCCTTCGTTAAGCGCAAGGCGACTCGACTGATTCTCAGAGCCAAGAACTTGCCCCCATCCTGTGTGGAGCTGCTCAAGGTCGAATTGAAAAACCCAGGATCACAATTCTGGAGATCTCAGCTCCTAGCCAAGCTCTTGTCCCCGGCGGTCGATCCAGCATTGAGGAAAGATATCTGCCTCGAAGCCATTCGTGATAAGGCGCTTAGACCCCTCATTTTCAATCACCTGGCGAAGGTCGGTAAATTGCCAGAATCCGTCTATTTCCAATTGCTAGAAGCCTCCCTCACTCTCGGTGAAAACCGCTTATCCTATACAGTCCAGACGATGTTGAAGGAGAACATTCCGAAGAAGAAAATCAAAGGCTTCCTCATGGGAGAATTCCTTGAAACGAGTGTTGGAAGCCAGATCCAAGTCCTCCGGCATCTCCCCTCATTGGGCCCGCTGAATGCTGACGATGTAAGAAAGCTGTTCGTTTGCGCCGAACGCTCGCCGAATAGCAGCGTGCAACACTCCATACACTCAATCTTCGGCCAGAAAGCGTTGAAGCATCGCGCTCTCTTGCTTCAGCTCTGTTGCGGCTTGCTGTCTAAACCAAGAATGTCGAAGTTTGGGGAGAAGCTGGTGGCGGCGCTGCTTAACAGGCGAAAAGACAAGCTCCCTCACTTTAGCAATGAACAGATTATTGTCGCCTTCAAGCAGATCGAGAATCGGCAAGATACGCTTAGGATGTCCATTCTCTATCACTCACAAGGAGGAAAGAGATCGGATGAGCATTTAATCAAGGCTCTGTCTCTGGTGTCGGTGACCGATTATCGGAGCAATCAAGTCGTCGTCGACCTCTTGAATTCCCAGGCGCCACTCAGCGACACTGTGCTGAACGCCTACTTCACGAAGGCCTATGTCCACCCTGAGTTTGCCCGTTTATCGAACAGAATACTGCCCCGCTTCGGCAAAATTTCCAGAGTGAAGCCCTTCATAGAGAAAGGGTTGACGAATAGGAAAACGGCGCTGGCCAGCCTCGATTTCATCTGGCCCTATGGAAAGGAGGGGCGCCTTCTTCTCCCTCAACTCAAGCAAGCCTTTGAAACTCACAGTGATTACAACCTCAAGGCCTCCATCAAGCGGCTCATCGACAAGCTGACCGCGGGATAGTCCCAGAAAACCCTCATTCAAAAGAAACTAGAGGTCACGGTCATGATTGCCGTCTCCTGCCCCCACTGTCAGCAAGGATTCAAATTGACGCCTAAGGCGGCCAATGTCTTGATCAATTGCCCCAAATGCAAGAAGTCGTTCAAGATCGCAACAACGGTGAAAATCTCCGTCCCTTCTGGGACAAGTCCATCGGCCACCCCAAAGCCTGTCACCCCTCAAGCCTCTGCGGACACGGCCCCGAAAACGCCCCCTGGGTCCCCTTCTTCGACTCCCCCCAAGGCCGCCGCCATCAGTCTCGCTCCAGAGCCCACAACTCAATCACTCTCCAATACTGCGCCGCCGCTCGCGACATCTGGAGCCAATCCAGAGAACTTGCCCCCAGCGACCGCTGACTTGTCATTGGATTTACTCCCCGAAGAAGCCTCGGCTCCCCGAATCACCGAGCCCCTCGCGCAGCCTAAGATGGTCGCTCAGAGCCCTGGAAAAGCGCAACGGAAATTCCGCCCCCG
>JARGOJ010000414.1 GCA_029210225.1 Planctomycetota bacterium | reverse complement strand
CATCACGCTCGCGATAAGAGTTGGCAAGACGACAAAGAGGATAAGGCTTCCGTGAACGCCCTTGTTTGCTGCGGTTCCGACGAAGTCTAAGCCATTCTCTTTGAGGGCAGCCTTGATCCCTGTGATCAGCCAGTTCGCGTAATTCGCCACGGAGACAAGCACGGCAACGATTCTCATTGACTTCATAGAAAGGCTTGAGAACTGAAAGGTCCAAGCGACTCCAAGCATCCAAAAGGCCCCGAGATAGGCGTTCAGGTGTGAGGCCAGAGCGGCGTGAGCGTCGACATCGATCTTTTGAGTCATAGCGGCCGAGACGTATATTCCGGTGAGCGATCCGATCACAATAAGTATGGCGGCGGCAAAAGCCAGTTTTCGGGTGAGGATTTTTACTTCTTCGGTCATATCTTATATAGCCTTTAGATGTGGATTTTTGATCCAAGAGAGGGCTGTCACTAATTGGGGACAAAAGATCATAACGATTTTCTTAATTCTAAGTGTTATCTTAATTCATAAGGCATCGAAATATCTTCTCTCATGTTAAACGGATCGTCCTATGGCTATCACACAGATAGAAAATCACGCCGATCAATTGGAATTGCTGTTTTCAGACGATCCTGATATTGTCGCCGCAAACCTTTGTGAATTGAGGCAAAAACAAGGTCTCTCTTTTCACACTCTCCCGGTATTGATTCATCTCATCGACCAAAAGCCAGTATCCCATCATGTTGGAACGCTGACTCGAACGCTTCTCTCTGAATTTCAAAGCGCAGTGATGAAACAGCCAACGGTTGAGGAGCAGCTGCGCGGCTTTGATGGTCTTGTCGCTCAAACGCTATCGGCGCAGAGCCAGTCGGAGCGAGCTGTGGCGGCCGCTGAACTAGGGAACCAATGGTGGCGTTACCCGGTATCAGTATGGGCCCTAAAGAGAGCCTGCAAGGACAGCTCTGCGCTTGTGCGAGAAGTGGCCGGTCGAATATTAGCGATCGTCCTTGAGCGGCACCACGCGATCGAAACTCAAAGCCTCGAAGAATTTGAAGTCGCCGTTCCTCCAACCGATGTTTTTCATTCTCTGAATCAAAGACTCTCCAGCCAAGAGAAGGCTCCGAATCGTAAAGAGACAACGTTTGATCCGGTGCTATCTTCGAAGCAAAAGCTTCGAAAACCCAAGGCAAGGCGAGGGTTTCAGGGAGTCCGCGCCGTACATGATCACCATTGGCCGTGTCCAACAAGTCAGCATGAGACCGATGCCGTCGAGGATCTCATTGAGCAAATGAAAGAGTCGGATTCGAGCAGAAGCCTCCATGCAATGACCTGCATTGCACAACTGGGATCGAACGGCCAAAAAGCGATTCCCGAGCTCTGTGAACAGCTTCGTAGCACGGATGTCAAAAGACGGGTTTGGGCCGCCTACTCCCTCGGTTCTCTCGGTCAGTCAGCGTCATCTGCATTGCCAAGTCTCTCTCTGGCATACTGGGACGATGACCGACGTGTGCGTGATGCAGTCCGCGGGGCACAGTCAAAAATCCGTGGACACTTCTCCTGAGATCGACGTAAGAAAATGAGCATCAGAAAAAATAGACGGGGCTGCCCAAATTAGGCAGCCCTGCTCAATTTTGAGTTACGACAATTCCTGGAATCTTATTTCACGACAAGATTGATGATACGCCCAGGAACATAGATTTCTCGGACGACATTTTTGCCTTCAATATGGGAGGCGACGTTCTCTTCAGCCTTGGCCATGGCCAGGGCGTCGTCCTTCGCCGCATCTTTAGCCAGCTGCAGGGTTGCCCGCACCTTACCATTCACTTGCACCGCCACCTTCACGGTGTCGTCGACAGTCAACGCCATGTCAAACTCTGGCCAATCCTCGGCAGAAATGGTGTTCTCGTGCCCCAGCTTCTCCCAGAGCTCTTCACAAATGTGAGGCGCGTAGGGTGACAGCACGACAATCAGGGCTTCAATCATCGTCTTCGGATGAGTTTTGAGTTTGTAGAGACCATTCAGATATTCCATCATCGCTGCAATGGCCGTATTAAAGCGCATGTTATCAGTATCTTCAGTGACCTTCCGAATACACTTATGCATGCTCCTCTTCTCTTCCAGCGTCGGCTCACGATCGACGACAGTGTCTTTGACCGCGCCGCCTTCTCCGACGCAGAGACGCCAGAGGCGCGCCAGGAAGCGGAAGACGCCAGTCACACCATTGGAGTTCCAGGGCTTCACTTGTTCCAGGGGACCCATGAACATCTCGTAGAGACGCAGTGTATCGGCGCCGTGAGATTCAATCACGTCGTCGGGATTGATCACGTTGCCACGGCTCTTCGACATTTTCTCCGTCAGCTCTTCGAGGACCAGACCGTCAATGCTGGGATGGCTTGGAGTTTTTTCATCCGTCCATTTCACATCAGGGATGGGGACGTAGCGCTCTTCAACCGCTTCCTTCGTTGTCTTAACTCGGAGGCCGTCTTCTTTAACAACATCTTTGTAGGACACAGGTTGCTTGGTGTCGACGGTTTCATAATGACGATAAGAGAAGCCCAGTATCATGCCCTGATTCACCAGTCTTTGGAACGGCTCTTTGGTCGAGACCACTCCAATATCGTAGAGAACCTTGTGCCAAAAGCGGGCGTAGAGGAGGTGCAGCACTGCGTGCTCAACCCCGCCAACATAGAGATCCACTGGCATCCAGTATTTCTCTTTTTCCGGATCGACCAGGGCATCCTTGTTGTGAGGATCAATATATCGAAGGTAGTACCAACAAGAGCCAGCCCACTGAGGCATGGTGTTGCTCTCCCGGGTCGCAGGCTTTCCAGTCTCAGAATCAGTGGTCTGAATCCAGTCAGTAATGCCGGCGAGAGGCGACTCACCTGTACCGGTTGGTTGGTATGTCTCTACTTCCGGCAGTCTCAGCGGCAGCTGCTCTTCGGGGATGGCCTTAATTTCACCGTCTTCAGTGAAGATGATGGGAAAGGGCTCGCCCCAATAACGCTGACGCGAGAAGAGCCAATCACGGAGCTTATAATTGACTGTTTTTTGACCGAGTTCTTTTTCAACCAGCCAAGCAATGATTTTTGCTTTGGCATCGGGCACTGACAGGCCATCGAGAAACTCTGAGTTAACCAGCTTACCGTCGCCGGTGTAAGCTTCTTCGCTGACGTCCACGCCGTCATTGTCAATCACTTTGACAATTGGAATGTCAAAGCGCTTTGCGAATTCCCAGTCGCGTGTGTCGTGGCCAGGAACGGCCATGATCGCGCCGGTTCCATAATTGATCAGAACGTAGTCAGCGACCCAAATGGGCACCTTCTTGCCATTCACTGGATTGATAGCGTAGCCACCGGTGAAGACACCGGTCTTCTCTTTGGCCAGATCTGTTCTTTGGAGGTCTGTTTTCTTTGCGGCGACGTCGCGATACTTATCAACCTCGTCCTTCTGAGACGCTGTTGTGATGGTGTCAACCAGTGGATGCTCTGGAGACAGCACCATGTAAGTCGCCCCAAACAGGGTGTCTGGTCGGGTCGTAAAGACTTTGATCCACGCGTCTTTGTCGTCGCTGTCAGCCACCTTGAAGAGGGCCTCGGCGCCGATGGACTTGCCAATCCAGTTGCGCTGCATTTCTTTGATGGACTCAGACCAATCCAGCTCTTCCAGATCTTCCAGGAGACGTTCGGCGTACCGTGTAATTCTCAGCATCCACTGGCGCATGGGCTTGCGGACGACGTCATGTCCGCCGCGCTCGCTCTTGCCGTCGATGATTTCTTCGTTCGCGAGGACCGTTCCCAGCGCAGGACACCAGTTGACAGGGACCTCAGCGATGTATGCGAGGTCGCGGTTAAACAGCTGCAGGAAGATCCACTGCGTCCATTTGTAGTAGTCGGGGTCGGTTGTATTGACTTCTCGATCCCAGTCATACGCGAAGCCCAGAGACTTCAGCTGCTCACGAAATCGATTGATGTTGTTATCGGTGGTTGCTTTGGGATGGGTGCCGTTGTTGATGGCGTACTGTTCCGCAGGCAGGCCGAAGGCATCCCAACCCATGGGATGGAGGACGTTGAAGCCCTTCATTCTCTTGTATCGGGAGACGATGTCGGATGCGGTGTAACCTTCAGGGTGACCCACGTGGAGACCAGAACCAGAAGGATAAGGGAACATATCTAGAGCATAGAACTTGGGCTTTTCGAAGCTTTCTTCAGCCGCAAAGGTCTTGTTCTCCTCCCAATACTTCTGCCATTTCGGTTCTATGTCTCGGAACGTGTACTCCATGATTTCATTTCCTTTGGCTTCGCGGGTGGGCCTTCCACCGCACGGATGTCTCTTTGAAGCGGCGCATTATACGGCTTCCTTGTTTTGAAAAAAGATGTGGATCGAACATTTCGAGGGAATCCTTGATCAATCGGACATGTCAGAGTTCTTTCAGAGTCTTTAGAGACGAATCCAAAAAATGCCTCTTGACAGTGGCGCCTTGGATTTCTAAACTGCCTCGCCCAGTCGCAAAAGGGCTGGTAAGAATTTCAACGGGGGATTAGCTCAGTTGGGAGAGCGTCTGGCTGGCAGCCAGAAGGTCAGGAGTTCAAGTCTCCTATCCTCCATTTCCTTCCCTTCCCAATTCCATACCTAAAGTTATCTACTGATATGGTCACGGCATGCTATGCTGCCGGTGATGGAATTGAACACCAATAAAAATCGCTTTCGCCTCTCTTACTTGAGGTCGCAATCCATGAGACAGCTCTTTCGCTGGGCTTTATGCGCTGCAATTTTTTCCACCATTTCGCTGGTAAATACCCATCTCGTTTTTGCCGAAGAGAAACAAAAAGCAGGCCTCGCTGGAGTCATCTCGATATCCCGAGATATAGATGAGTTCGAAGCTAGCGCCTTTCAGATTCGCCTCGAAAAATCGTTGGCGAAAAAACCCACTCATATCATTATTAAGATCAATTCAAGAAACGGGCGATCCAAAGCCGCGGAGCGTATCGCGAAGTCGATTCAAAAGCTCGAAGATCTCGGCATCCAAACAATCGCTTACATAACTGGTGACGCAAGCTCTGTCGCTGCGCTTGTGGCCGTCTCTTGCAAGAAGATCGTCATGGCTCCTGGGAGTCGAATCGGCGCTGCGCTACCCGACCCAAAAGAACTTCAAGAGAGTGAAGATTCTCGACGCATGAGAGATGGGGTCGAAGACCTCCCTCCTGAAAATAGAGTTTTGCAAACTTGGAAAGTCGGCTTCGAAATCTTCGCGTTGAATCACATAAAAGATGAACTCATTGTCCAAGCCATGCTCGAAAACAAATATGGACTCATGAGGGTCGTTTTCCGCGGCCGAGAGAAAAAGCGAAACATTGTCTACATGTCTAAAAGAGAGTTTTTTGGTCTCGAAGAGGATGCACGAGAGGGTGTTCTCGAATCGAAGGTCCTCGCCGAACCGGGCGAGACTCTTGTTTTGAACGATCAGCAGGCCAAGGAAATCAGCCTGATCTTTCGGGGGAACGTCGACTCCCTTAAAGGGTTGGGAGAGGCTCTCAAGTCTTCTGAAAACTTGGCGAGCTTTGAGGTCTTCGAGCTTTCCAACTTATGGTGGCTCCATGTCATCGGGGTTTGTCAAAACAGCTACGTGAAGATGTTTCTCTTTGCCCTCGGGGTCGTTGCGTTAATCGTTGCGTTCAGCAACCCGGGAACTGGAGCAGCTGAGGTCCTCGCAGCGCTGGCGTTCATCCTAGTTTTTGGATCGTCCTATTTCGCAGGCTTTGCCTCTTACGTTGAGATCCTCATTTTTCTCCTCGGGCTCATCCTGATAGCCATGGAGGTCTTTGTCATTCCCGGATTTGGTGTGACCGGTGTCCTTGGCACAGCTTTGGTTTTGGCCAGCTTCCTCTTGACCCTTCAAAGCTTTATTCTGCCCACCACCAGCGCCGAGTGGGATATCTTCGGGACCAATCTGATTAAAACCGTGATCAGCTTCACAATGGCGGGTTTGATTGTGGGAGCCCTGGTTCGCTTCTTCGGTCACAACCTGCTCTTTAAACGCTTGATTCTGAAAATGCCCGGGCGGGACACGAGCGCCGTGGTTGTTGGGTCATCCTCAAAACCAGAGCGCCTCATTGGCCTGCAGGGCACGGTTCACAGCACGATGCGCCCTGTTGGTGAAGTTCGCCTCGGAGATGAGATTTTGGAAGCCGTCTCTGAGGAGAGTTTTTTAGAGCCTGGAGTTAGAGTTGAGGTCGTTGGACGGCGGGGATTTTCTGCCCTCGTTCGGCGTCTTCCAGATAAAGCAGCGTCTAAAGCGAGTCCGAAGAATTCGGATTCTGGCACCGAAACTTCAAGCGAGACCGAATCCAACTAGGAAAGGGAAGCCATGTCTCTAACAATCGTCGCTCTTCTTTTTGCCTTTGGCGTCGGTCTTGTTTTCTCAGAAGTGTTCATTCCTGGGGGCATCGTTGGTGTCATCGGGACTTTGCTCATCATTACGGCTATTGGCGCCGCGTTTGTTCAACATGGGCTCGTTGAGGGAAGTGTCTTTCTCACCCTCGCCTGTCTCGCTGGATTTGCATTTTTCCACTTTGCTATGAACAAGCTCTCGCTGAAAGCCGAGCAAAGCCGGGAGGATGGGGCGAGTGCCATTGGAGTTGGCTTTCAGTCACTGCTTGGAAAATCAGGCCAAGTTCAGACGGTGCTTCGTCCTATAGGGACAGCTCGGATCGACAATAATCCCGTTGATGTTGTCACCCGGGGAGAGTGGATTTCCCCAGGAACGGTCATTGAGGTCATCGAAGTGGAAGGGAATCGTGTGGTTGTCAGAGCACGCGAGTCGTGATAGACCTTTCTTCCATTTGAATTTGTGATTCCGAACAATTTTTAGAATATGAGGATATCTCATGTTGCTCCCGCTACTGGAAAATGCCGCCAAACCCTTCGATCCTGTTGTGATCGGGGTCGTGGTTTTATCCCTACTTGGTTTAGCCATCCTGGTCCTCTTCGCGATCTACGGCAAGCTGTGGCTCCGGGCTCGACTTTCGGGGGCCTCAACCCCGATGAGCACGCTCGTTGGAATGCGTCTTAGAAACGTGAACCCCGAGATCATTGTCAACGCACGAGTGATGGCTTTTCAGGCGGGTATCAATATTAGTAACCAGCAGCTTGAATCTCACTACCTCGCTCGCGGCGACGTGCCCCGGGTCGTGCGAGCAATCATCGCCGCTGACCGCGCCAAGATTCACCTGACCTGGGACATGGGCTGCGCGATCGACTTGGCTGGGCGTGATGTCCTCGACGCCGTGCGAATTTCAGTGAACCCAAAGGTCATTGACGTTCCTCGAACCGGAACAATTGACGCCGTGGCGATCGACGGAATTCAGCTTCGTTGTAAGGCTCGTGTGACTGTGCGCGCCAACCTCGCTAAATTCGTCGGTGGCGCCACTGAAGAGACCGTCATTGCCCGTGTAGGCCAGGGAATCGTGACCACGATCGGTTCGGCACAAACCTATCAGGACGTGCTCGAAAACCCCGATTCAATCTCTGCCGCAGTTTTGAACCAAGGATTGGGAACCGGAACTGCCTTCGAGATCCTCTCCATTGACATTGCTGACATTGATGTTGGCACCAACCTTGGAGCT
>JARGOJ010000413.1 GCA_029210225.1 Planctomycetota bacterium | reverse complement strand
TTCCAACACTCAAAGCTCTGTTCGTAGGTGGTTTTAGCAGGGGTTATTCTGTCTCTATGCTTTGTTTTATAGGCTAAAATACCTTGTTTTAGAAATGTGTACAAAAGTTGGTCACATTCCTTGACAGAGAAGATTGTCTCTGGCAATATCTGCTCTAGTAAATGAATCTTTTGCAACAACTTAGTTTGTTATGTTGCTTTTGTTTGCGGACGTCTTTCTTCGTTGTATAGTAATTCGGGTATTAACTAATGAGTGCTTTGACGATGTCAGAGAGCCAAGTCATGAAAATTAATGATCTAGTGGATCAACTGTCTCAATATGCGGGACTCAGTCCCCTACAACAGAGTGAGCTCTTTGAACAATGCACGAGAGAGCAGGCTAACAGCGAAGATGTCCCCGGACTCTTCCAAAGACTTGGTCTCACGAGTCAAACTGTTGCCTCAACACTGCGAATGGTCTCCAAGGGCTACCTGAAGATGCCAAGCGCTGAGGCGCTGTTTAATGAGGAGTCGGTTCAGAACGCCCAGGAATTGGTGAGCAGGACTGAACCGAGGGCCTTGGATACCCACTCGCAAACGAGTCAGGGATTCTTTGAGACGACATTCGGCGCGGACACACCAATCGATTCTAGGCCTCTCGTGAAGTCGAACTCTCGGTCTAAGTCTGAATCGGAGTCCTACGCCGCTGAAGTTCAATTATCATCGCCAATGGACAAGACCATTGTCGACACTCGCGGTCCCAATCCAGTCCCACATTTCCCGGAGATCGGCGAGACCATTGGAAAGTTTTTGATCACCGAGGTGCTCGGTCAGGGCAGCTCCGCGAAGGTGTTCAAAGCGCTCCATAAAACCCTTCGAATTCCCGTCGCCCTCAAGATCCTTTTAGTGAGTCCCCAAGACAATTCAGGGGCTCTCTCCGAAGCGCTCCAAGCTGAAGCGCAGCTCTTAGCCCAGCTCAATCATCCGAATATTTTGCGGGTCATGGACTTCGATACTCACAAAAATTGGCCGTACATCGTCCTTGAGTATCTTGAAGGATTAACGCTTCACGAATTGATCGAACAGAGTGGACGAATTCAGCCTATCCGAGCCCTGTCAATCATTGAGGGAGCGGTTGAAGGTCTTGCTCACGCAACGAAAAAAGGCATTATCCACCGCGACGTTAAGCCAGCAAATATACTAGTTTCCAAAGATGGTGAGGCGAAAGTCGCTGACCTGGGAATCGCCAAGATTGTCGACAACTTCAGTAAGCCAAACCCAAACGCTGACAGTTTGATATTAGGGACCCCGGCCTATATCTCGCCCGAACAAATTGAAGGTCATAACCGAGTTGACTTTCGCAGCGATATGTATTCCATCGGAGCCACTGTTTACCACGCTATCTCCGGGCAATTGCCTTTTCCCAGTCCTAATATATTCGCAATGATGAAACGCCATGTGGAAGAAGAAGCTATCCCTCTACAGACACTGTGTCCAACCGTCTCTGCTGATCTCTCCGATTTCGTTGATAAGCTCATGGCAAAGAACCCGGAGGAACGTTTCTCCAGCTATTCCGCGCTTCTTGAGAGCCTACGCAGCTTACCGGAAGTCTGCGAGAACAATCACTCTTTGCTCAATTTCAACTCCTCTGGCCCATTGAGTAGTCCACCTGTCCCGAGCTTGACAAGCTCACAATTTGGACAAATGACAACGAGCGCCGTGGCATCGATTTCTGGAAGCTTAGGACAAACAAGCATCGCGGAGATCATTCAATTTTTACAGCTGACAAATAAGAGTGGACTTCTTCGAATTACATCCGCCGATCTTAACGCTGAAATTGGATTCTACGAGGGCAGCGCAATGCACGCTGAGTACGGTCCGTGTATGGGAAAAGAAGCGTTCTACGAGATCGTCGCGCTCGGTGAAGGATCTTTCTATTTTATCGAAAACCAAGCGGTCACATTTAGAAGCCTCACAGATTCAACAATGTCCCTTCTCGTCGAAGGAATGCGCCGTGTCGACGAAAAACAACAGGGATAAAGGAATTGGTCATGACGAATGCAACAGTCAAAGAATCGAAATGGACCGGGTTGTTTGGGAACATGCTTCAACAAACTCGCTCAATCCTCTCCGAATCTTCGTGCCTCAAACTCCTTGAACGCCCGATGGAATCGCAGTTCCAAAGTCGTGTGAGCGAGCAAAGCCAAGTGGAACTCCGTTCTTATAATTGGTCACTGATGAGGGACTCGCTAACAATGAGCGATTGCCGTTTCGTTAGGATTTCCGGTCCTAAGATCGACGTGGTAAACGCCATGTTCTTTCCAAGCTTCCCCAGTGCAACACCCATATTTGCCGCGGAGCTCATTTCCTTTGGAGGCAAAGCACGCATAGCCTTTGTTGATCTTCAATGGCCTTGCGGTGTTGGAGCCCAGTCAAAAGCCACCAAGAATGCTCTGCAAGAAATAAGACAACAAGCACTTGTACACAATGAATCCGCTCCAGAATGGGCAACTTCCTACTCTTCAGGGGCTTTTTACTATCACAGAGGTGATGGTCAATTGGATCTAACAGACACCTTCCAGAGTGTTTATGTCTCCGTTCTAGAAGTTTGGAAAGGCCTGATGAAATCAATAAGCCCGGCGGAGCCTAACAGCGGGGCGGAAGCCCTCGACGAATACAAACGTCATCATTCTGCGCATACACCAGGAGGCCAGTTTCTCGGCAACGTGTTTGGCGAGGAATGGTCTCATAATTTTTTAAACAACTTTCTATATAAATGAACAACCATAAATTTAGTGAGGAACGGCCGATGAAAACATTGAATTTTACAAGTGAGCGAGCCAGAGTGGCTTCATTCGAAACGCGCCTTGGAAAGCCTCAGTGGACTCAGTATCTCAGAGAACTCATTCACCCTTGGCATCGTAAAGCAGAAGAAACCGGCTTCGCACGATCGATGATCGAAGGGAGCTTGAGCCATGAGGACTACGTCCAGAACTTGTTGAACCTGAAAGCCATTCACGAACTCGTTGAAGCTCAAGTAGACCGTTGGCCCGCCTTCGGCCAAATATTTAAAGTGACAATGCGACGAGTCAAACACCTGGAGACCGACATCGCTGTGCTCGGCGGTGAAACTCTCACGGCAAGTACTGAAGCCCAAAACTTCCTCAACGACTGCCAATCGCTCATCGATGAAAATCTCATGTCTATTCTCGGGCTCTTATATGTGCTTGAGGGCTCTCGAATGGGATCTATGTTTCTTCTCCCCTGCATCATGAACGCCTTAGAATTGGAGCTTTGTGAAGGAGTCGGACTGGACTATCACTTCATTGGAGCGAGTAATACGCCCGCTCGCTTTCGTCAGTTTAAGAATGATCTCAATGAATCGGTCGCTTCCATTGAAGACCGCGTTGCGATTGGGGTCGCTGCATGCGCAATGATGTCGGGCCTCAGTCAAATTTACCAGGCAGCAAAGCCGAACCATTCGAACGTCCAACAAGACATTTGCCTAAGCGCGTAGGAGGCGAGCATGAAGTCAGTTCAATTCGAGCCGATTAATAGTCGAATTCAAGTCAACACGAACACAAACATCCTCGAAGCCATCCTTGCCGAAGAACTTGATGTCCTCATGGCTTGTGGGGGAAAGGGCATGTGCGCCACCTGTCACGTTCATGTTGAGACTGGCCAACAAAGCCTCACACCGCGAACGGAGCGGGAACAGCGCACACTTGGGCGGATCACCGGCTGCAATACTCAAAGTCGCCTTGCCTGTCAAGCCAGAGTCATTGGAGAAGGCGTTGTCATTCGTCTTCCAGACGGTATGTATATCGAACGCGCCGAAGATCTTATGAAGTACCTGGGGACTCGGGCTGGGAGTAATGTGCTCCACCCCATCGACGGGTCCGTTCTTATTGAGAAAGGCAAGATTATCACGAAGTCGAGAATTCGGGATCTTGAGTCCTTAAGAGAATGTTATGGCAAACTCCGCACAGCAAACACTACTCGATCATATTGAAGTCGTTGAGGGAGTCCAGTCCCGGGCGCGCAACTACTACACCCCCACGGATTTTTTCACGCACAACTCGTCGAAGGGAACTGTGACCAATCGGTACGGCCAGCGAACTCTCCGTGTTCCGGAAGAATTTGTTATCGGGATGAGCACTGGGCTTGAGAAAGAGGTCGGTGAGCAGTCGGCAAACGAAATCATGTATAAGTGCGGACAAACCTGGGGAGAGAAGGATATTAAGACCTTCAAGCCACGACTCTCTGAAGAATTCAATTGTGAATTCTCCAAGTTCGGCATGGGCATGATGCTCGAATCGTGGTGGTGGCCATTGCAAATTCAAGGTTGGGGAAGCTGGCGCTATGACTTTAGCCAAGGCAAGCAAGGCCTCTTATTTGTTGACCTTTACGAATCAGCAGTGGCCAAGTCCCTTGGCAATGTTGGTGGAGTCGTTTGCCACTTCTACGCCGGACTCTTTGCCACAGTCTTCGGTCATCTCGCGAAACGTGACCTGTCATGCATCGAGATTCAGTGTTACGCCATGGGCGAAGACTTTTGCAAGTTCCTTATTGCGAGTGATGAGCGCGTCAACGCGGCGTCGTTTTGGCGTAACGAAGGCGCCTCTTCGAAAGAAATCGTTAAGAAAATCAAAGAAGCCTAATTGGCAGATCGAGGAGAAACGCTATGGATGGAGATTTTCTCAATTCTTTCGCTGAAACCTTTGAAATTACTTCGCTCCTCTCCGATCTCACCGAGACCAGCGACGAGAAAGCAGACAACGCGACTCCAATAACGACTGGGGACATACATGAGGCTACGGTCTCACAACTGTTCTCGGCACGAGTCAATTGGAAGAATGCCTCCCGAAATGGGGGTGCGGAACCGTTATCGGTTAATTCCGGAGCGTTGGTTCTCGATGAAATACCGGAGAAGTCGGTGTCTGAACTCTTCCAATCGATCAATTGGACAAATATTCGAGCCGAAACTGAAGTCTCGCTCGAAGTTGAGGAAGCCTACACAGTCGACGCAATGTTTGACGGGTTTAACTGGTAATTAGAGTCACTTATATATGAGGTTCCAAATGGACAGTTTAATAGTCAATATTCTCAACGACGTATTCTTTGAGTTCCCTAGCGCTGAACAAAGCGCTCAGATAAATAACTACGCAGAATCGATGCCCCAGAGGCTCGCGGCTGTTCGTCAGGTCCAAGAGCTTGAGGATTCAGTTGTAGACAGGGTCATTGCCCATTTACAAACGAATTCATCGGAGTTCATCAATGCTGAGAGCCGCCTATGGAAGGAGCTACCCGACCAACTAGCGCTTGTCAGCCGTGTCTGTGCTCAGGCTACGATCCTGGGTAATTTGGGCTACATTGACGAGAAAATAATGCATCATTTCAAATACTACATTGAACAATGTCGAGCGTCTCAAGCGCTTATCTCATCAAGTCTCACTCAGCTAGGTGAAGAGTATGCGCGGCAGCTGGACCCAGCGAATAATCAATTCTTTCAACCGTACTTAGCTCGCTGTGTCTCGACCATTCCTAGTCAAACGACCCTGGCCGTATAAGAAAGTGAGAAGCGACAATGATTCCAAAATTCCAAACGACCGTTGCACAAGTCTTGGAGCGTCCCATACGGACTGAAGAGGTCAACACCATGATCTCCTACGCAAAGTCTATGGCTTTGAGGCTTTCCGTTGCTGACGCGCTCAAATCTATCGAGGACGAAGCCATCGAGGAGACTTTCGCTCAGTTAAAACGAAAATACCCTCAATTCAACACACTTCATTTCAAAGCCTACGAAAAAGGCAAGCGTGATATGAAGATGGTCCTACGCTACAGTTTTCAGGCCATGCTCTTGGATTCGCCTCAGTATCTGAACGATCGCCTCCTATATTGGCTAAGAACGATGATTGGCTCCGGAGGGCTCACTCCAGGCTTCGTAAGAGATACCTACTCCTTTTTTCGGGAGGCTCTCAAAGCGAAAATGCCAGCGGCTCAGTATGAGTTCATGAAACCGGTGTTAGACAACGTTGTCGACGTCCTACCAGACTTTCCCGTTCCAGCAAATCCCAGAGTCTAATTGTTTTAGGGAGAATTTATGCGTAAGCTAGCGAATACGGTCCGAGCGGATTACTTCTCAGAGACCGATTATTTTAAAACAGACATTGTTCTTGGTGTCACTACGAACGGGAGCGGCAAGCGAGTCATCAGTCTTTCAGAAGACTTTCTTAGCGGTTTTCGGGAAGCGCTCGTTGACGAATGCGGCCCTGCAGCCAACGAAGTTCTCTATTCTTGCGGACGCATGACTGGAGATATGGTTGGAATACGATTGGCCAATGAAGTCGCGGAACACTATGGTCAATCGGTCAATGCGCTCAGCATTTCTGTTTTTGACACTGTGATTCATTCCTATTTCAGCCACCATGGTTGGGGCTACTTTAGAAGCGACTATAGCTCGGTCAATGAGGGGCTCATTCTCGCCGAATTCGACAATACGATTTTTCAGGCCTTTACTAAGAATGAAGAGCGCCCGATAGAATCGTTATTGGCCGGTTTATTGGCCGGCTTATACAGTCAGATCAGCGGGCAGACACTCGAATGTGTTCAGACCGAGTGCTTGTCACAAGGAGCTTCAAAGAGTCGATTTATCCTTGGCCTCGCCGATCGCATAGAGCAAGCTCGTCCCTTTGTCGAGGCTGGAGATTCTCATGGCGTCGTCATTGACAAGCTATCTCAGATAGCCGCCTGAATGTGAAACATTAATGCAGGATCACTCAAATTACAGACCGAGACAATCCTCTTCGCTCAATGCTCTCAGAGAGCAGATTGACGCTGACATCGGCGATCGCTACCAGGGGCTTGTTTTTGTCGGGGACGGCGGGGCAGCGACTGTTTGGCGGGCGTTTGACTTGGAAAGTCAGTCGTGGGTTGCGATCAAGCGACTTGTCGTTCCAGAAGAATCAGGCCGATCTTACTATCGTGAACTTGCAACATTGTTTCGCCTCAATCATCGGCATATCAACAAGCTCTACACTATTAAGGAGAGCAACCATACAGCTCGGTATCTTGTTTTGGAGTTTTGCGCTGGAGGTCATTTGGGACAACTGCTCACGGCTGTCTTGAATCATGAGGCGCGAGGTAACTTGGAACGACTCTGTCAGATGACATTGATCCAAGTCGCCGCCGCCTTGGAATACGCCCACGATCTAGATTTCATTCATAGGGATCTTAAACCGGCAAACATATTGTTATCCAGATTTCAAGGAGCGGACATTGATGAGAACTTAGAGTTAAAGGTTAGCGACTTTGGCTTGGCCCAGGGAACCTTTCCCGATGATTCAGTCGGTGGAAGTTCCCTAAAAGGCCTGTCGGGAACGCCAATATATATGGCTCCTGAACTGTTCTCGGGGCAAGGAGCGACGGCTGCGAGCGACATATATTCAGTTGGAGTGATTGCCTACGAATTGCTTCATGGACGTCCCCCTTTTCTTGGAACCGCGGGCGATCTCGCTCAAGCTCATTGTTACAAAGATCCCGACTTTAACGAGGTTTGGAGCTCTGATTGGACCTCCTGCCTCACTCAATTAATGGCGAAAGATCCTGGTGATCGACCAAGCGCTAAAGAAAT
>JARGOJ010000412.1 GCA_029210225.1 Planctomycetota bacterium | reverse complement strand
TCACGAAGAGTCTGTTTAGAAGAGTCGAAAATAGTAAGACGTATCCTCTCCAACTCCTCCCCGGAGATAGTTGACGGTGCCAATGCCTGCTTCAGACGAAAACGCCAGAGACCTCGAACATTGGCGGCGATGACTTGCTTTTGTGACACAGAATATTGTTTGAGTCCAATCCTCAAGCCCATTAGAGGAATAGCGAGACTTTTGACTGAAGGGTCCAGAAAACTCTGACGACACGTATCTTCAACAGCTGAACTTATATCTTCTAGATAAGCGTCTGAGTGAGTTCGGGAGTAACCAGAGCTAAAAGAGTTCCAATACAGCGTCACCGCGTGATAGATGCGTCGAATGCCAGTTTTCTCAAGGTCGAAAGCCGCCGTTGGAAAGGCCACACCCGCTTGAAGAGTCGACTCCGAGTCTGGACCGAGAATAGCCTTCTCAGCGGCGATCAAGCCTGCACCAGCGGCCTTGTGAACAACTCCAGAAACCCCTCCTCCATAAACAAAGCGTGTATTCGCAGAGTAAGCAATCGCCGTCGTTCCAGCATCCAATCTGCTTCCAAAGAAGAGGGACTGTTTCGGGAGCGCCGCGTCAAAGTTTCCCGGTATCGTTTGCTCCGTAGGTCCAAGACGCCTCAAAAGCTCTCCTCCGTTCTGGGGGCGATCGTTCGGGTCCTTCGAAAGGCAATGTGTGATCAATTCAGCGATGTCTTGAGGGCAGTTTGGAGCGAGCGAACGCAACGGTTTTGGTGATTTTTGGAGATGTGCGAATGCTAGTTCATTGATAGAAACTCGGAATGGCAGGGTGCCGGTCAACAACAGATAGGCCATGATGCCCCAGGCATAAACATCGCTTGCCGGCAATATAACTCCATCCCAACACTCCGGAGCCATGTAGGCGGGAGTTCCTCGGACTTGTCCGCTTGTCTCTGCGACTCGCGAGGCAATTCCAAAGTCGGCTAGTGCTTAGTCATCTTTCAAACCTTGGGTAAAGGCTCTTCAATTTGACTCGCGCATCGCCTGTTGTAAATTGCCAATCCACTCCAACGATTGAGTCGTTTCGTTCGGTTTCCCACGCTGATACTTCTTCTTTCAGCTCAGCTTCCGTGCCAATCCGCCTCGCTAAACATTGCCTTGATAGGACCGACAGTTCTATTTCTGCAATATTGAGCCAGCTCCCATGTTTAGGAGTGTAGTGAATCTCCACCTTCTTCGCTAATCGCCTCGCCTCTATGGGATCAAATGCTTCGTAAAATGCGCCTTTGCTATGTGTGTTTAGATTGTCGGCGACAAGGATTACAGTGTCCGCTTCAGGATATTCGTTGTCGATTAAATTTCTAACTGCTTTTACCCAATCCACTTTGGTTCTACGAGCAGTGACCATAACGGTACGGTCGCCTACAAGAGGCTCAGTGAACATGAATATATTGCTCACGCCGTTTCTTTCATATTCATAGTCGTATCTTGCGACTTGGCCGGGGGTCATTGGAATGGGGGACCTCGTTTCTTTGACCATTTGTTTGTTAGTTTCATCCATACAAACCAGGGGCCTTTTGGGATCATAAGGAAGCTGGTAAAGGGCCAGAACATCTTCCATCGCGGCGACAAACTCAGCGTTTTCTTTCGGCGGTATCACCCAGTATTTTCGGAGGTGGGGTTTGAGTTCATTTTTTTTAACGCCCTTCGGACTGTTTCGTGAGCAATCGAATCAACAATTTTTAACTCAACCAGTCTGTCTGCCAAGAGTCGGAAGGTCCATTTTGCATGTCCTTGGGGTGGCTCACTGCATGCTATGGCAATCAGCTTTGCTTCCTTCTCTCCATCGAGTAAGACTGCACGAGGTGGCTTTTTGGGTTTTTTGCGCTGTAGGCAAGCCTCAAAACCGCGATCTACAAAATCTATGCGTATCTTCCTACAGGTCTCGGAAGTCACATTGAAGGCTTCAGCGGCCTTCACATCAGTCCAAGCAGGTCCTTCTTTACCCTCATCAAGCTTGAGAAGAAGTTGTGCCCGACGAAGAAGCTGAGCGCTTCTTTTTCCTTTGTTCACGAGAGATAGCAGAGTTTCGCGTTCAGCCTTGCTAAGTCGAACGATATATCTTTTATTGGGCATATGTCTTGCCGCTCTGTTAGTTTTAAACAAACAGCTTAGACTAATGCCTCGTCTAAAAGAACAAGTTTTCAAAAATGACTAAGCACTAGCCCGTCAAATCACCCAAGAGGTCTTGATCTCATACTACGACCGGAGTGAGGACGTCCGGGAGGCGGCCAATGATTTGCTCCGAGAATTGAACTTCCTTCATGGTCGCTAAGCGTTCGTTCTATGAGGAAGAAGGGCCGCAGGGAAGAACTTTGAATTGACTTTGTCACTGAGAGAATTGGAAGACCAAATTTCTAGACTGGCGCATCCTGGAGTCAAACGATCAGTCCCCACCAAATTGAAATGAACTGCAAAGGACGAATCCCTTGCAGTTCCAAAGCTTGTGACCGGGAACGATCCGGTGGCCTCATCTTTACGAAAGATGTGCTCTACCAACTGAGCTACACAAGCGTGCTCGAAAGCTGTCTATTCGACAGCCTTCCCTTTTGTCATGATGAAGAGAAAGCCCTCTTCGTTGTACGACATGAGCTTCGCATCATAGGAAAAGGTCGCCCCTGGTTCAAGACTTGATATGTCCGCTTCGGCCGAGTCTAAGAACTCTACTTTGGCTTCGCCTTTTTTCGCAGCCTTGGCTTTACCCGAGAGCGCAAAGATAACTTCGTTTCCGTCTTTAGACACAACCATGCCCGTGACTTTCACGTATTTACCCTTGTACGTCTTCTCCCAATCCTCATTGACCTTAGTCGCATTTTGCTTAATACGCAGTTCCGAGAACTTACCCGCTAACGAAGGACCGTTCACAGTGACATAGACGCGCTTCTCTTCGCCACCTGCCAACATTACTGCAATACTAATAATCAAAATCACCAAGAAGCCCACACCGCCAAAGACCGCCCAGGTTCCATACTTGAACGAATCGGTGTTTGGCGCGTCTGGCAGAGCATTAATAACTCGACCGCACTCCTTACAACGGTGCGCCCCAATCGGAGCCGGAGCCTCACAATGCGGACAAGGCTCGTGCTTAGGACCACCAAGCTTTTCATTCGCCTTCGCTATCTCCGCCATTTGATCATCGTCCACCTCTTTCAAGATGGCTCCACAACGATCACACTTCACCGCGGTGGCTTCGACCTCCGCTCCGCAATACGGACAATCTTCCATTTTTCTCTATCCTCAAATATCCCTGGAATGTCTCTAAGCGACTAACAAGCGAGACAGTATAGAATTAGTTGCGGCGTTTAGCCATGGAGCCTGTCGCCCCCGAACGACGACGCGTCACTCGGCCCGATATCTGCTTATTCTTAAAGCTCTCCAAATGCCTCTCCGCCAACTCCTTTGACACACCCTTCAAAACAGGAATGATCGTCCGCTCCGTCAAACGAAGCGCCTCATCCAAATGGCTCCCTTGAATATTACTGATCAAAGCAGCCGCCTCCTGCCGTTTCCCATCGTTATTGATCCGCGAGAGCACTAAACCATACTCCCCAGGCTCAGACTTCACCGGCGCCCGACGCTTCGGCGCCGCCGCTCGCTTCTTAGCCGCGGAATTCTCCGCCGCCGACAATCGACTCGACTCCAGCATCTCCTCGCTCTCGAATGGATCGGCCTTCTTAGTGCGGGCGCTGTTCGCCCTGGCAAATGGATCCACACGCTTCGAAGCTCTCGTGCTCTTGTCCTTCTTCACAGCCTCAGCGCTCGCATCCGGATCAGACCGCTTCTGCCGTCCGCTCTTCGTGTTTTTAGCAGGCGAGTCACCGAGCAGATCGAAGTCTTCGTCGGAGGCGTTGAGGGGCACGAGGCCGCGTCTCTTGAGACGCCCCGAACGCCGCTCTTTTCGCGAACGCTGCTTATTGTCGAGCATGGCATAAGTCTCGCCAAACTCTAAACGACGCCAATCATCATTGGACTGCGAATCCGAAAGCTCATCCGTCGCCGGAGCCGCGGCCATTTCAGTGTTGCCCTTCAAAGCAGCCTTCATCTCCGCTGAATCGACACGATCCAACGCCTCAAGCTGAGTATGGCTCGCACTGAGCGACTCCAAAGGCTCGGCTAACAAGCCCTCACCCGTATCTAAAGGATTCAAATCTTCATTGGAAAAGAGCTTTAAAGCCTCGTCGTAAGGCATGTCCCGGCGGAATCCCAAAGCCGGCGTACCCCGGCGATGCTCCCCACTCCGTGAACTCATATCCGTGACCGAGTCAAAGTCCGAGAAGTCATCCTCATCACTATCCTCGTCGAAGGCCTCCTTGGCCGCCTCATCGAGTGTTTTACTTCCCTTAAGCGCCGACCCTGACATCCCGACGTGAGTGGCTCCACCCTCATCAAAGTCGTCAAAGTCATCATCTTCGCCGGAGTCCAACAAACCCGAATCCATACCGTCAAAAGACCCGCTTTGGGACTCCTGATCGTCAATGAAGGATCCGCTCTGCGATTCTCGATCGTCGACAAAGCTGCCGCTGTCCTCGATTCGCATGAGGTCATCGTCTGAATCACCCAAACCAAGTCCGTCAAAATCATCCCGGGTCCGACTCTTGCTAGCCTTAAAATCCGCGGCCTCAAAAGAATCGTTGCTGTCAGCTAGGACACTGCTGACCTCATCCGCCATTTCATCACGAATGGCTTGCCGAGATCTCGGCTGTTCTTCACTGTCGTCAAACATCGACCCCGAATCATCAGGGCGTGTCTCGCGCTTTCGACGACTGGACTTTCCCAAAAGGAAATCCTCGTCATCGTCATCCTCGTCCTCAGCAAAGGGATCGTGATCGTCCGCAAAAGGATCGTTGTCATCATGATCATCAGCCCGTGTCTGCTTGAACGGATCCGACTTTCGCGGCGCCCGATTCGACTCAAACAATGATAAATCTTCCGCGCCACTGTCCTTCGCCGCGACCATCTCGTCGAGCTCTTTATCACTAAAGCTCTCGTTCTCCAATGGATTCCGAGGATTCGCTCGGGGCGTCGTGGCCGGCTCTATCTCCGCGCTCTCGAAGAGATTAAACTCGTCATCGTCGTCATCCTCACCAAACGGATCATCTGGAAGACTTGTATCGTCCCCCCGAGGCACCTCTCCCGAAGACTCACTGGGGCCATCCATCGCCGCCAATTCATCTTCGTCAAACAGCGTCTTATGATCGAGCTCACTATCACTCGAAAAGCTGAACTCTCCGGAATCTGTGATCGGATCACGGCTCGGAGGCGGGAGTACAGGCTCGGAAACAATGTTTTTTGGAGCTTCAATCTCATTGCTGTCAAAGAGCTTACTCCCCTTAAACGGATCTTCTTCCTTTTTGGGAGCGGTTGTTTTAGCGGTCGTATGTGTGTCTAGGGTGCTTTGGGGCCCGTCTTTAGATGTCTTTACGTCATATGTCGGCATTTCTAAAGACGAGGGTTCCCCAGCATCGCCGTCACGCTGGAGAACCTTCGTAGGGTCCGAGGTTAAACGATCTGTCGCCCTCGCATTCGTTGTATCAGGAGCCTTTGATCCACTCTCCCCTTCGGGTCCGGAGTCATCCTCCCCAGCATGGCGCCCGGACGTAATGTCCTGAGTCGCCTGCCTCGCCTTCAATAATGGGTCTTCAAAGGTAAAGGTCCTCGATCCGCTCAGGGATTCTGCGCTCTCAGCGGGCACTGGATCTGAGTCCGCAACTCGTCGATAAGACCGCGTCTCACGTCGGGACACTCGCCGACTCGAAGTGGTTGAGCGAGAGGGAGGCGTGGCTGGGATAGCCGCCATGGTGTCGACAGGACCGTCGACATCTTCACCCAACTTGCAAATGGCAAAGTGCTCGCCACAGGTTGGACAAGAGAATCGACTGAACTCTTGATAGCCGCTCGGACCATCCTTCGCCGCTGGAACTGGCGCCGCTTCAGTCGTCGGCTCCGTCGCGGGCTTGTCTTTGTTTGCGACTTCCGCGTGGAATTCATCCGTGGCTATCTGAGCGAACTCAGGCATCTCCGGCCAATTAATACGAGGGATCTCTTCAGATTCCCCATCGGTGGTCACAAAGACAGCACCGGCCTCATCAAGCACCTTCAAACGCTCGCGAATTCGCAGCGCAATAAGCGGCTCGACATTGTCAAAGACGACAATCGGTACAGCGCTAACAATGCTCGACGCTGTTCGATCGTCAACCTGAAACAAGCGCGATAGCTCGCTTTGCACTCGCAACGTTCTCGAAGGATCGAAGGAATGGAGGATAATTCGAAACTGGATTTCGGAACCTGCCGTCATGAAACCACTCGTTTCAGGGTCAGATTTTTTCATAACCTGTTGAAATCAAACGCTCTTTAGCTCTCAACAACCCGAAATATAAGCCGCTTGAAGAAAGGTGTCAACAGAAATCGACACCAAGCTTCCACATATATAGATGCCGTCAGACTCCTAAAGCCGCCCGAAGAACGGTTCCAGTCTGAATGAGAACTTCCTGGGGAAATTTTGACAAGCCGGAGGCCATAAATAGTGACTAGGCGGGCGGCACCAAATTGCGAAGGAAGCCGTGCAGCCCCTCTGGCGTATGAAAGGTCGCGTCCACTTCGTGTCCAAAACGAATCGTATCGCCGTCTTTGACGTCGACCTTCGAACCAGGAAGGACCTGCTGACGATTCACAAAGAGACCATTCGTCGCCCCAGTGTGCTCGACGCGCCAACCATTACCAATCATGGTGAACATGGCATGCACTTTAGAAATAGTCTCTAAAGGAATCTGTAAATCGTTCGTCGGAGCCCGACCCACGCTGATGAGATTTCCAAAAAAGTTGTTGTCACTTTTCGTCAACCAACCAACACGATTCCGCTTTTGAATAGACAACAAAATCTTATCCATAGCCTCATCGTCCATGGTCATCTGCAAAGCGTTGGCATCATCGTCTAAAGGAGAATCGGTATCGGGAATCCAAAGCGTCAAAGCCGGTGCTGGATAGCGCTCTTGAAAGACATCAGAAGTGCATGTCCGGGCAAACCCTAAGATCGCTTCTAAGTCTTCGATCATATTTCGATTTCTACCCTTAAATTTTAACCATCAGTCTGACTTCAAACCGAAACCCGACGCGAACCCTTGACGCCCATCCACAATCTCAAGGAAAGCAAGTGTGGTCAAGAGAAAAGAACGCATTTCACAGAATGATAGCCCGTCCCGAATCCCCACAGACCAAGCCCTAAAACGCATAGCAGCCCCTTAGAGGCGAAGCGCTCTCGTCACAATCGAAGAAAGACATCCGCCACGCAGGACGCTCTGAACCTCCCTAAAACTCTGGCGCGCTTCACTCCAAGACGGAGGTAGAGAATGATGAGAACTCACCAACCCAAAGTCTCAATGACCCCGGATATGCTCGGGAAGCGTCACACCCCGACCCTGACAGTCTGAACAGATTCCGTAGATCTTATGAGTGTGAGAAATCATATTGAAGTCATAGCGACTCACAACCTCCGACTGCACTGTCTCCAAGTGCTCATCGTGGAACTCCACCACTCGGTTACACTCGACACAAATCAAATGGTCATGGTGCTTGTGCCCCAAAGTGCGCT
>JARGOJ010000411.1 GCA_029210225.1 Planctomycetota bacterium | reverse complement strand
CCATTGAGGACCCCATCGAATTCGTCCACAGAAACAAGTCCTGCCTCGTGAATCAGCGCGAGATCGGTAGCGATACCCACGGCTTTGAGAAGGCGCTCAGAACTGTTCTTCGACAGGATCCAGACGTCGTCCTCATCGGTGAGATGCGTGATACCGAGACCATTGAAGCGGCCTTGACCCTCGCTGAGACCGGTCACTTGACCTTCGGAACCTTGCACACCTCGGACTGTGTTCAAACCATGAACCGCGTGATCGACGTGTTCCCCGCCTATCAACAGCAGCAGGTTCGCACCCAGCTGTCCTTCGTGCTTCAAGCGGTGTTCTGTCAGCAGCTGCTGCCTGCCATCGACGGTCGAGGCCGCGTCCTTATCCAAGAGATCATGGTGGTCAACGCTGCGGTGCGCGCCATGATTCGCGACGACAAGGCCCACCAGATTTACTCGATCATACAAACCGGCGGTAAGCTCGGTATGTGTACCATGAACCAGTCCCTATACAACGCCGTTCAAAAACGCCTTGTCACTTATGAAGAAGCTCTGTCAAGGTCAACAGACCCTGATGATTTCAAGCGCACCTTTGCTCGCGCAGCCCCCGGTGGCGGCCGGAGATAGACGAGAGCCTCTTCTGCAATGACACTCTTGTCTGATGAGAGTCTTACCCTCGGGTAAGGCTCTTTTTCGTTCAGGGTTTTGCTCAGGGGAGAATTGCCAGACCACCGACCGCCCCTACACCGCCATTTTATTTATACAGGGCCCACAGCAACGCGGAAATTTGTGTCGGTCGTTGGCCCTCACCAAAACCCGGGCGGTCACACAGGACCGCCCCTACACCGCCATTTTATTTACATAGGGCCCACAGCAACGCGGAAATTTGTGTCGATGACAAACCCTGCGTTTGCCCGTCTATGGATTTGGGATGTCACTCTCACCCGTCCTCTTACCGTCCAGCCCCAAGTCCAGGTGGGTTGAAGATATTGATCAAGAACACTTCGCAGTGCAAAAAGATGGCTCTTGGCGAGACGGCGCTCCCCAGGGTCTCCTGTCTTGCTTTGTAAATGCTTTTGCGTTGTCCGTCGATCTGAAGGTGAATCGAACGAAGCGTTCCGATGGCTTCGGCCCCCGTTTTCACGGTCGGCCCCTCCAATCGCTTGAAACCCATTCCATTCAATTCGCTGAGGATCTCCTCGAATCGAGCCACGCCGACAAGCTTGACAGTGCCTTTGAGCTTGCGATAGTCACTTTGCTTGAAGAATGCCTTGAAGCTCTTGGCTGTTCCATCGGTGATGATAAAGGTCTTCGGAGCTTTCCCATCGACCATCCGTGAGGCCCCTGGTCTTGAGCTTTTCGATCTCTTTCGCACTGTTCCTTCGCCAACATAAACGATGTAGCGTGGGTTCTCGTTGAAGGTGATTTGGGATTGGCGAGGACCGTTATCCCCAACCCTTTTAACAATAGGCTTGCCGTTGTAACCCGAGACAGAATCACTGGCTCGCGACGTTC
The DNA here is from genome assembly GCA_029210225.1 of Planctomycetota bacterium. Lineage (GTDB taxonomy): Bacteria > Planctomycetota > J058 > J058 > JARGOJ01 > JARGOJ01. Next base: position 6,125 of record JARGOJ010000411.1, on the reverse strand, counting down.
GATACTCATCGTCGATGCCCGGCTTACTCGACTTCTTTTCTGGACCGCCCCCACAGCCGACGAGGAAGAAGGACATCAAGAGAGCCATGCAAATGAGATTAAGTTTTTTGATCATTAGAATCTGCCGAGCCTAAAAGAGAGGCAAAAGTGCATTCTCGCGCAGCGGTATTTTGCCAAATCCTCGCCATTTTTCCTCAACTACCGGTAAGTCGATCGAAAAGTTGCTGAATAATTCCTCTTCTTTGGAGAAAGTTCTCCTCCGATGACCAGTCCAACTCATCCGATGAGACGTTGTCTTTGGGACTATAAACAACAGCTCCAGTTTGCAAATTGATGCCGCACTTCAAACAAATCTTTGTTCCTTCTCGATAACGAGATTGGCAGCCTTGGCACTGTGTGACCTCTCCAGTCTTTGCCTTCGGCTTCGAAGCAGAGCTTTGTTGATAAAGCTTCAAGACTTGCTTACAGGCAAGACAGCGAATCTTTTTACCGGCAAATTTTTCGGGAATTTTGAAGGTCTTCCCACACGCGCATTCAATTCGTTGAGCCATAGATTCCTCCATCTCCAACAAGGCTTTGGGGGTGACTCGTTCTTTTCTTCGTCACGCCATCCTATAATTTCTCTTATGGGGGATCTTGGAGAGCTTATCCAGGAACCGAAGAAAATAGTAATGCTCTTAACACCAAAGCGTTAACGGATTGTCTCGAAAAAAGGCAAGCGCGTCCTCATTGAGCCCTTCTTCTTGAAGGCGAAAGCCTACGGAGCGACGTTTATGAAGGAAGCGAGAAAAACTGGACCACGTCCTGCTCGTGACCACGATTTAGTCAAAGTTTATCTCAGTCAGATGAGCCATATTCCGCCTATCAAGGTCGAAGAAGAGCGCATCCTGGCCAAAGAACTTGAAGACTCCCGCGCAGAACTTCGTGAGCGACTCCTCAGCTCCGGACTCTCCGCCACCCTCGCTCTACAGCTACTCGAAAAGATCTATCGCGGCGAATACCCCGTCGACCGCGTCCTCCTGATTGAGGCCAACGACAACAAAAAGAAAAAACTCATCCGCGACGAGCTTGGCAAGACCGTGACCATCGCAAGGCGCCACCTCGTCGAACATCGTCACCTCTTCTTCGACTCCATCAAAGAACACCAAACACCAAAGAGCCGCGCTCGCCTACGCCAAGCCATGGAGAGCAAGATCACGCAGATCGTTCAGGTCTTACTCCCCTACCGAATGCAAGTCAGCCGTCTTGTCCCCATGCAACGACGCACCCGGCAGATCAAAAAGCGCTACACCATCATTGAAGAGCAGATTCAAACCCTCGAAATCAACAACGACGACGAAACCAAGCGCGAACGCCAAGCCCTTCAACACACACAAAAGCTCATGTTGACCCGCGCCCAAGGCACCCGACAACAAATCAACGCCTACCTCCGCGCCGTCGACCTCTCCATCGAGCGCTACGAACAAGCGAAAAAGAACCTCTCCAAGAAGAACCTGCGCCTGGTCGTCAGCATCGCCAAGAAATTTCGCAACAAAGGCCTCCCTTTCCTCGACCTCATTCAAGAGGGAAACACAGGTCTCATGAAAGCCTTAGATCGCTACCAAGCAAGTCGAGGCAACAAATTCTCAACCTACGCGACCTGGTGGATCAAGCAAACCATAACCCGGGCCATCGCCTATCAATCACGCACCGTTCGCATCCCCATCCACGCCATCAACACACTCAACCGCCTCATCGAAGTCAAAGAAGACTTCACCAAGAAGCAAGGTCGGGATCCAACCGTCGAAGAGCTCTCCAAGATCTCCGGCTTGCCCGCCAAAGAAGTCACCCGACTCCTCGAACTCAATCGCTCTTCGCTCTCTCTCGATCAGCCCTACGGCGCTGGGGAGGATGGTTTCTTTGGAGACCTCATTGAAGATGTGCGCGGTCAATCCCCGTTCGATGCGTCCCAACACATCATGCTCCGTGAGAGCATCTCGAGCCTGCTCAAAACCCTGTCTTACCGAGAGCGCGAAGTCCTAAAACTTCGCTACGGACTCGGAGATGGATACACCTATACCTTGGAAGAAGTGGGCGCAATCTTTAAAGTCTCTAGAGAGCGTATTCGCCAAATTGAAGTCGGCGCCCTCGCAAAGCTGCAGCTTCCCCAAAGGAAAGATAAACTGAGGGGCTACCTCGAAGAGACCCTCTCAGGGGAATAATCCCTTCCACCCGGAGTTCATCCCATGACCCGTCAATCATTTCTCCCCACCACCCTTATCCTTAGCGCTCTGCTCATGGCAGCCTGCTCTGGAGGCCAAGCCGATTCTGGAAAGAGCACCAAGACAGGCTCAAACCCCAGCGCCGGGTCCCAACCCGCAACCGGGTCGCGCCCAAGCACAAGCTCGCAGCCAAGCTCGGGGGGGGGCGGCTCTCATAGCATTGCGGCGGTCACCCAGGCCACCATCGCCGCCCAAAAAGCGGCTGAAGAAGCCAAGCTCGCCAACGAAGAGACCAATAAGGTGCTCGCGAAAATCGACAAGCGCCTCGACCAATTGGTCCGCCTCGTCAATCAAGGTGACCTCGGCAAGCGCCTCAAAGACACCATCAAAGACACCGTGGTTGAGACCGATAAATGGGTCAACTTCGATCACGCCGATTTTGACAAGCTCCTAAAGACCTACGTCAAAGACGGTGAAGTCGACTACAAGACCTGGAAAGCCAAAGACCTCCCAGCCCTCGATAAATACCTCGACCGGGTTCGCTCAACCAACCCCGCAAAGCTCGCCTCTGATAAGCATCGCATGGTCTTCTGGATTAACGTTTACAACGCCTGGACCCTACGCAGTATGCTCGGCTTCTATCCGACTGAGAGCATCTTGAACCACACCAAGGAAAAAACGTCGGATGGCTTCGATGTCTGGAAGAACAACCCGATTAAGATCGACGGCAAGGACTATCACCTCAACGGCATCGAGAACGAAATCCTGCGCCCCATGGGTGACGCCCGAATTCACTTTGCTGTCGTCTGCGCCAGCATTGGCTGCCCCCCTCTCCTCAGCGAGGCATACACCGTGAAAGACCTGGGAGCGCAAATGGACAAGAGCGCTCGTATCTTCTTCGCGACCCCCAGCAAGTTCAAGGTCGACTCCGGCACCGTCTACATCAGCAAGATCTTCGACTGGTACAAAGTCGACTTCGGCACCGAGCCCCAGGCCGTCTTGAAATACTGCGCCACCTACGTGAGTGATCCGGCGGCGAAGAAATTGATGCTTTCGGGCACCGCCAAGCTCGGTTACCTTAAATACAACTGGAACATTAACGAACAAAAGTAAAACCAAGCCTTTGGTACGAGCGTCTCATCTTTGCTCGCGCGTTTTTAGAATGATTTAAGTCAGGAGTAAGAGATATGGCGCACGGAACCCCAGGACAGGGCGCGACCCGATTTTTCATCTTCCTCGTTGGTGTCATGGGCGTCAGCATTTATGGATTTGTTTTCCGGCCTTTTCAGCTCACGATGACTCAAAAATCTGAAGAGAACGCCACGGCCATCAAAACAAATACAGACACCATCGCTGAAGTCAAAGAGAGCACCATCGTCAACGCCAAAGACATCAAGCTCAACTCCGATGAGATCAGCAAGCAAATCAAAGAGCTAAAAGAGGTCAAGGTCCGGGTCACCGAAACAGAGAAGACCCTCGTCAAGCACGAAGATCTTATGGCTGAACTCAAACGCCAGGATATGGCTCTCAAAGCTCAGCTTGCAAAGGTTGAAACCGACCTCAAATCTGAGAAAGTGAAGACCGAAGAGCTAAGCTCCAAGCTCAAGAAACAACGAAGCGGCGTTCAATTGCAAATGACCGAGCTGCAAAAGAAAATGAACACCCTCAGCGATCAAAACAAAAAGGATCAACGGAAGATCGAAGACATCGTTAAAAAGCTCACCGACACCGATGAACTCATTAAAACAGCCATTCAACAAAAAGACAGAGAATGGGAAGCCAAGCTCAAGAAGCGCGATGAAACTTGGGAGAAGCGCTTTGAGAAGCTCGAAGCCATACTCAAGAACAAGATCGACTAATAACCTGGACAATCACTCACAAGAAGCAAGCCGAGGAGAAGCTCTCTTCGGCTTGCTTTGTTTTTTCTACTTCGCTTTGAACTCGTCGCAGGAGGTCGCGTTTGGTCGATCGGGCTGATTGCAATAACGCTGATCGTTGTACTGGCAGCGGTCACAGAGAAAGCTCTCAGGCGCGCCATATTTAACAAGCAGGAAGACAAACAGAATGAGAATCGGGGCCGCGCAAATCACACCGCCCCAATCCGTTCCCCGAGCATCTGGACGCTCGACAATCGGCTCCTGGGCTAAGGCCAACTCGGTGCTGGCGAGGACAAGGCAAAAGAAACCTGTTTGTAGAGCGCTTTTCAACATTGTCCAATCCTCGGGCAAAGCCACTGACAAGGGCAAATGTTATAAACCAAAGTCCCATCGAGAAAGAGCAAAGATAGAGGTTGAAAGCTTTCCATGGCGAAACTGGCTCGACAAATCTATCACCAGGTCCTCGAAGAAGTGCTGACCTGGCTTGAGTTCCTCCAAGAAACCGACGATCCGGTACAACGAGATTGGCGGCTTTTTACTGGGGAAATTTTACCGAAGTTCACAAGTTTGCTCCCCGATCTCATCTCTGCCCTCAACGAAGCAAGCTCGTCCCCGATCGATGGCGAACCCTTGCTCTTCTCCGGCATGACCATCGAAGCTCAAAACCTGCCGAAGACAAAGATCCCCTATGAAATGATCTCCGCTCGCATTCGTAGACGCCCAGGAACAGACATTCGCGAGCGGCAGTGCATAGGTCCTATTATTGGCGAACGAGGCCGCTGCGTCGGTCGTGGCGCCGCGACGGCGGGCTGGCAGCTTGAGAGTCCGGAGAACTTCGCACGGAAGCGAAACAACTTCCAAGCCCGGTGCAAAGCCTGCGATACGCTCCGCACCCAAGGTCGTCAATTGAAGCTCACGCGACGCTCCGCTGCCGCCCGGCACTGGCTCGAAGTGAGAGAGCGCGCCGAAGAAATCGACCTCGCCGGAGAACAATGGACCGAGTTCCGTAGAGAGCTGCTCGGCCTCTCATTAACCTTCCTTGAAGAGCTGCGCTCGGATTGGTGGAACACCCTTCAACACCTCGCTCATCGCCTCATTCAAGTGAGCGGTCACCTCCCTAAAGAGCCCTGGCTCGCGGTGGATGTCGACCGAAAATTGATCTTCCCTGGGGAGAGCCCAGAAGCGGCAAAGAGCGCTGGACATCTCGACGACAACCTCCTCGTCGTCTTCCATCGCTTCCAAGTATCACAGTCCGTCGGTCAAGGTGGAGAGGACCTCTTTCAATGAAAAGCCGTTTAGGACCGGACAATGAAGCGCTTATTGAATTGACGCTAATGGATGATGAGGGACGCTTTAAAAACATCACCGCGCTCATTGATACTGGCTGGAGCGGCGAGCTCTACCTCGGCCACTTCATGATCCGTGAGATGCGCCTCAGGCCAGGACGCTTTCAAAAGACATGGATTGAACAAAACCCCGAGCCCATGAGCGCCGTGGTCGGGACTCAGCAATGCCCCGTCTGGCAGGGCACCGTCGCTCTCAAAGATGAAGAAGGCAAGATCGTCAAGGTTCAACAAGGACTGCGAGGACACAGCGAACAAGCCCGGGTCGGACGGGCCTTCCTAAAGCGCTTCGGCATTCTCTTAATCCTCGATATTGAAGGCAACGATTACCAAGTCTTAGCTCGCAACGAAGGTTAAGACTTTGCAAACATTAGTATCGACGAAGCAAGCAATTCGAGGGCACTTTCAGTGAATTATGCAAAACGAATTCAAGCTCGCCTTGAAAACCTCGATCTTGACTCCGTGGACGAGCGTAAAGCGCGCCAAAAAAGCATTCGAGACATCCGGCATGAGCTACGCGAACTCCGTGGACGGATACCCACCTGGGACCGAATCGTCTTCTTCAGCGACACCCCCGACGAAGCCCGGGAGGCTGTCCTCGAACAACAACTTAACGACGAGCAAGAGGCTCTCAATAAGTTCTATAAAACGATGGAGGGTCGCCTCCAATCGATCTGCGAGGACTTCCCTCCCCTTGCCATTGC
>JARGOJ010000410.1 GCA_029210225.1 Planctomycetota bacterium | reverse complement strand
GGGCGGCGGGAAAACCAGCCTTGTCGGCGGTCAACGAGATCGCTTTGGAACAAGCGAAAATCCAGAGGAAGCAATAATTCTGCCGTGTTGGAGCGGTTTTGGGAGGACAAAATAGCCAGCGAAGAGAGGCTTCGATAATTATTTGGAACTGAGAGTTCATAGTCGACGTGTATCTAAGCAGTTCCCAGCGCTGTGAGATCGTGGAGAATCAATGATGAAGCCTTTCGTTTTTATATTCAGCCTCCTCCTCCTTTTCATTATTCCTATCGACGTCGACGCAAAGCCAAGGACCTCAGTTAAAAAAGAAGAGGCGATCTCCAAACGGATCGATGTAATTATCAATAAACGTCTTAGAGAGGCCGGCTTCACTCCAAGTCCAAGAGCAAACGAACTCGTCATTCTTCGTCGTCTCTCCCTCGATTTAACGGGCGTCATTCCTCAGCCCGAGAGCGTCATTAACTATCGGAAATTGAGAAGCAAAAAGAAACTCAATGTCCTGATTGAAAAGCTCATTAACTCTCCTCGTTTTGCCGATCATATGGCCGATCAACTCATTCGCTCTTGGATCGGTTGGAATCGAGGCCAGAGCTATCAATATTTTAAAGACTGGTTGGTCGAGCAAATACTCGCGAAGCGGCCCTTGAACGCGATTGTCCAAGATGTTCTCAATCCCAAAGGAACGACCCTCGGGCCGAAAATACTCTTTTCCCTCAGCCAGGGTCAGAGGACGGTTGTTGCCAGTGAGAGCGCTCGGGCCTTCATGGGGCTCCAAATTGGCTGCGCGCAATGTCACGACCATCCCTTTTCCAATTGGAAACAGCAAGAGTTTCACGAGTTCGCTGCCTTTTTTGCGCGAGGAGATCACGTCTACGAAACAAAGAATGGGATTCAAAGTTTCCGTCCGCGCTTTCCCTTCAAGCTGGGAATGAAGACCAAACCGACGCTGCCGCGAATTGGGACTCGAAATACCGTGGAACACCAGGCAAAGAAGCTGGAGCTTATCTCCAAGCTCATAACTCATCCTAAAAACCCCTACTTCTCGAAATCAATTGTCAATCATTTATGGAAGTCATTTATGGGACGAGGACTGGTCGAACCTGTTGACGACTTGGAGCAGGCAGCAGGACCAAACGCTGACGTCTTGGCGGTCTTAGCACAACAATTTACTCAAAGCGGCTACGATCTCCGGACCCTTGTGCGCATCATTGTAAAACTCGAAGTTTATCAACGAAGCTCGGTCCAAGTCCCTTCAGAGAAAGATCCTGTCCTTCGCCTCGAACAAGCCAAAGTGAGCAATGACAGTGAGAAGATTGAAGAAGCGCTCGCCCGTCTTCAATATAGCCAAACCCTTCACCAACGCGGCAGACTTCGCTTACTGAGTCCTCAACAAATCGTTTCATCTATATTGCGCGCCTCTGGAATTGAACCGACCTTCAAAGTCAATCGCCGAGGATCCCAAGGAGATTTTGCGACCTATAAACTACTAAAACGGCAGATGATTCTCCGCTTTGAGAAACTCTATGATGATAAATCTCCCGTCCCGGACGTCTTTGAAGGCTCTGTTCGGCAAAAATTGGTCCTCTTTAACGATTCATTTATCAATGACGCGATGAAAGCCACAACTGGCAGCATGTTGCGCCTAATCATCAAAGGAGGTCGCAACCGAAGCGAGCGAATTCGTGCCCTCTACATCGCAACCCTGGGGCGCAAGCCCACGAAAGACGAGTTGGAGACTTGCCAAAAGATTGTCGGGGGCTCCCGGGATAGAGTGCAGGCCTATGAAGACCTCATGTGGGCCCTAATGAACTCCTCTGAATTCCTCATGAATCACTGAAAGGGCCGCATCAAGAACGAAAATTATGAACCCCTTCAGATAAGCCCAAGTTGCAATCGATAGCAAAAATAGGTTCTCCTCCATTTTTAGCTCTCGGATCTGTTATGCGAAGACTTGGGGCAGCCTTCATCTTATTGATTGCGCTCTTTTCACTCTTCTACTTCCAACAATCGCAGCCCCGGCAAACGGGGCCGCTGACGCACCATGCTTATGTGTGGCAGCGACGCTGGGATTCGTCGATGCAAAAGGCACTGCAGGATGCTCCTAAAGAGATTTCGAGTCTCAATATTCTCGCCGCCGAGCTCACCTGGACAAGGAAAGGGGAGAATCATCACCTTATTCACGTTCCCTGGAAGAACGATTGGATTTCGGCGAAGCGCAAGGTCTTTCTCAGCCTGAGAATCGGAGAATACTCCGGATCGTTTAGCAGACAGAGCAAGGCAAGTCAGATCGTCTTGAGTTCAGTCGATGCGATTCTTAGTCGTGCTGAGAATGGGAAACGTGGCATTGCAGGGCTTCAATTAGATTTTGATTGCCCAAGCTCGAAGCTCCATGGATATCGCAAGTGGATCCTAATGATCCAAGATCACTATCCAGGCCTCTCTCTTTCCATAACTTCATTGCCGACTTGGCTCAAAGAGCGCGCTTTTTCGCGACTTATCAACAGCTTGGATCACTTCGTCCTTCAAGTTCATTCCTTCCAAAGACCACGGAATTCGAAACAGGATCTTACAACCTGTCCCTCAAAAAAGGCTCTTGAGTGGGTTGAAGAGGCTGCAAGTATTGAAAAGTCATTCTTTGTCGCCCTCCCAACCTATAGCTATCTCGTCCATTTCAATGAAAAGGGCCGATTTCAAAGTTTGTCGGCAGATGCCAACCTAAAACGGCGTCCAAGCAATGGAAGCAGCCGTCTGGTACGGTCTAACAGCGAAGAATTGGCAGCCCTGGTCCGTGTTTGGGAGCGCTCCCGTCCAAGGAATCTGAAAGGATTGATCTGGTATCGATTACCCAGCCCCCAAGATCAAATGAATTGGCCAATTGAGACTTTTCGGTCAGTGATCAAAGGACAGCCCCCAGAAAAAAAAATTGAGCTTTGTTTGGAGACGTCCTCGGACGGCCTTTGGGAATTGTATCTGGTCAATTCTGGAGATAGAGAATTGAGGAAAGGCCCGCGAATACAGCTTTCATGGAGTGACGGAGCGCCCATCGCCTACGATTGCTTCGCTTCTTACTCATGGTCACAGGAAAAATCAAGAAATTCAGAATTGAGCTTCGGAAAAGATAGTGGACAGTCCTTTGTCTTGAAGCCCGGAGAGCGATGTTTGGTTGCATGGTTACGTTTGGCAGGAGAAAACTATGTTGAGGCAACAATTCACTCGGGTTTTTAAGCCCGCTCTCTTTTCTATCGCCTTAGCGGTGGTGTCCTCTGGACCCGTTTGGTCTTGTGGCCCCTATTACCCTGATAGCGTCTTCGCCCTTGGTGACGCAGCCGTTCTGAATGCTCCCGCGATGAGCTTCTCCAATGAATTAGCGAAAATTCAAAAACGCTATGAAGTCAAAAGTCCCAAATCTAAGGATAAGGCGACGCAGTTCTACGAAACGGAACGAACTGTCGCCGCAGGGTTATCCGACCTAAAGGCCTCGCTAAAATTGAATAGTGGTCTTTCTGAGTTGAGAAAGAAGGAGTTGATACAGGCATACTCAAAGCTTCGCAAGCAGTTTGATCAATCACGTTGGAGTAAGAAAAACGTCGTGTTTGACGCAGTCCCGCAGGATCTCCCGGGGGATTTCAAAGACTACCTGACGGGCGCGGTCCATTATCGAAAGAAGGACCTGAAAAAGGCTCGGAGCTCTTGGCAAAGAATCCTCAATAGGACGAGCACTGGCCCCCGATATCGCACGACTTGGGCGAGCTTCATGATTGCCAAGAGCTTCAAAGATAGCGATCCGAAAAAGGCGATCGCTTACTTCCAAAAGACTCGCCAATTGGCGAGAAATCCTCTAGTGAATCCCGATTCATTGGGACTAGCCAACGCGAGCCTCGGTTGGGAAGCATACTGTCAACTGAAACAGCGCCATTACAAAGAGGCACTGCTCCTGTATATGAAACACTTTGGGACAGGTCACTACTCGGCTCAAAGCTCTATCAGTCAGACTTGCTTCGCCGCGCTGAACCACGATCGTGACATTGAAAGCCTCGCCGCCGACAAGTTATGTCGAGCCATTGTGACGGCTTATGTGGTTTCCCACGTCGATCAGGATACTCGCTTTGGCTTAAATCATAAGTTGGCCATCGCATGGTTGAGCGCTCTTGAGAAGCACCAACGCTCGACGGATTACGCAGACAAATTGGCATGGACATTTTATCGCCTCGGTCGAATCGCTGAGGCGAAGCGCTGGTTGTCACGATTGAATAAAGGGACCCCACTTTCATATTGGTTGTCTGCGAAATTGCAATTGAGAGGGGGCCAAATAGAATCAGCGCTCAATTCGCTGAAGCGAGCGCTGATTCTCTTTCCGAAAGATGAATGTTGGGTGGGCACGGAAGATCCACAGCTATTGGCCGATTGGGGATTGAAGCCTCGCACAAGGATACACGGTGAAATCGGCGTCCTGGAGATGAGCCAGGGACACTACGTTGAAGCCCTTGATCATTTAAACAAAGCTGGCTACTGGTGGGATGCCGCCTACGTTGCGGAGAGCGTCTTATCTATCAAGGAACTGAAGGCCTATGTAGACAAGAATTGCCCGAAAAACAAACCCGAAGACTGTCTGAGATATCTCCTCGCTCGACGCTTGACCCGTTCAAATCGCTTGTCGGAAGCACGACGATATATGCCGAAGGATCAAATTGTCCATCTCGACGCATACCGGGCGGCAATGAATATAGTCTCGGACTTCACTAAATCTCAGGCCGAAAGAAGCCAGGGACTTTGGGCCGCGGCAAAAAAAATGCGGGGCGCTGGCATGGCGCTTATCGGTACCGAGTTAGCCCCGGATTTCTACGTCTTACATGGGAGTTTTACAGCCTATTCTGTTGCAAAAGTACGGGCTGAAAAAGCTGGCCCCCGTATTACTTCTGCTCGTTCAAGTGAGTTGATGCGAGTCGCGTCCGCAAAAGTGGGAGTGACGAAGCGCTTTCACTATCGCTACAAGGCTGCGGAGCTTGCTTGGCTAGCCGCTGACCTAATGCCAGACCAAGATCCGAAAACCGCCGCGCTTCTTAATGAAGCGGGAACATGGTTGAAGTATCGTGATCCTAAGGCTGCAGATCGCTTTTACAAGGCGATAGTCAATCGCTGTGGGAAGACCAAACTCGGCGCCAAAGCTCGGAAAAAACGCTGGTTCCCATAACTCTTATCGAAAGAGCTTTAAGACGTGCCGGAGAATGCGTTTCGTCCCAGCTCCCATTGGCGTTAGATCCATGACTTTATCAATGGGATGCCAGAAGGCTTCGAGCTCATCGCTCTTTATTGCCGGGGCTGTATCGATGCTCACAAATTGATAATTGGTCACTTCATAAGCGCGCCCGGAATCGGACCCGACAAAAACGGTTCTTGAGCTTACTGGCTCCCAATTGGGCGCGCTAAGGCCTGTTTCTTCAGTCATCTCTCTGCGCGCCGCTTCGAGGGTGCTCTCATTGTTCTCAACCTTGCCTCCCGGGAAGCACCAATGATCTTTCCACGGTGCGGTGAGTCGGCGGCCGAGTAACAGTGTGCGCTCGACTGGGTTAAAAAGGCAAATTGATCCGGCGTGCTGGAGATCGTCCCGTTGTCGTGGTGCCAGCAATAGATGGCTATTCTCTTGCTGCTCTGGGAGTCGCAAGTATCCCTGTCGTTGAAAGAGATCAATGGGGTCGGTCAAGGTGTTTGCGAGTATGTTCCAGCTCTTCTCAATACAAAATTCGATGACTCTGTCGACAATGATCTTATTCTCTGCTTTGTCTTTACTGAGCCTAACAGTCTTCGCTTTTTGTGGGCCTGCGACAGCGCTACTGAGAAGGAAGCCGATGATCTGATTGTTGTGAAGCAGCGGCATACGAAGCTCCGACTCAACAATTTCCAAACAATGGCTAAGGTCGGCATCTTTGAGAGGAAGAGGTGGAAGGATGTAACTGAGCAGGGTTGTATCGCTTGAACTATGCAAGGCAAAAGGACCCCCGTGATAGCGGCCACTTTGTGCTTCCAGTCCCAGGGCTCTGAGAACTGTATCCGGTTTTAGATCGGGAACCTTGATAGCGTCAATGGCTTGAGGCCAGGCACTTCGCAGGATGATATTGATTTTAGGAAGAGCCTGGAAAACGGATGCATAGTCACCTTCGTTTTGATCTCTATGGAAAATTTCGCCCGGGTCATCCTTCGTAAAACGGAACGTCTCAATGATTGAATCCCTGCCCTGCCCTAGTCGCTCACAGAGTATTTGGGCGATCTGAGGAGCGACCTCTTTGCGATGCCCGGTGAGCCGAGTTTCGCTCTTTGCTTCTACGAGCATGACCGGATGGGCGCCCTCATTAAGCTCCGACAAATCATTGGCGACGGTCATGTGTAAATTGGCTTTTGTTAATTGATTGCGAGCGACAGAGACCAGCTCTTCTCGACTGACTCCTGAAAGAAGTTTGAAACCAATCACCGCGCAGCTTGGGCCAAACAGCTCCGCGAGGGACGACAACAGCTTTGGGTTCTTCGTCATTGTGATCGTTGTGGTTTCCGGACTGGACGACATTTTTCCCGTGTGGCAGCCGCCATGAGTACGTAGTCGTAACGCTCCTGACTTTGAGTTTCGAGTTTCGCCTTGAGGTCTTGAAAGCTATCGAAGGGAATGAACTCCAGGCGAGGGTCGAGCTTCCCCCGCTTATAAACGTCATTGACCTTGGTGCTGCCGAGCAAAGTCGTCGTGCAACCGAGGTCTGCGAAGGCTTGGGCGATAGCTATGCCGAAACGTCCGGTAGAGAGATTGCTGACGACACGAACATCGTCAATGGCTTCCCGGGTGCCTCCGGCAGTCACCAAAACTCGTATCGTCGACATAAACCTCAATCCCTTTAATTCCTGTTAAGATGAGCGCTAAGTATAGTTCCCGTTTTCAGTTTGGAGGTGAAGATGTCGACTTCGCCGTCTTCTCGGAGTCCCCTCACCGGCGCTCCTGATACCCCGGTTTTAGATAATGATACCTTGGAATCTTTGTTGGCTCTCGCAGGAGGCGATGTCAACTTCCTAGATTCTGTGTTTTCAGTCTTCTTTCAGACAACCCCTGAACAGCTTAAAAGCATGAAGACCCTCCTCTCCGCTTCGAAATGGGAGGAGCTACGGCGTCTTTCCCATACACTGCGAGGAAGCTGTGCCACTTTGGGAGCCCCAGGATTTGTGGCGGCGTGCACGGCCTTAGAGGCGGCGTGCAAGCAGACCGACAATGACGCTTCGAACGAAGCCATCTCGGCGCTTGAGTTAGAGTTTCAGTGGATTGAATCGGAGCTGACGGCGTTTAAGACGAAGTCGTAGTGTTTGTACATGATCGGTCCTTCGCCTGAAAATGGCGAAGCTCAGGGACAGCTCCACGACTACAAGCGCAGCTTGTCAGACAAGTTATAAATCTCCTCGATGCTGAAACGATAGAGCTGAGCTCCTGCTATGAAGTGAGCCGCGGATGCGAACTGTTTTAGGAACACAGTCAATGGCTTTCAAGGAAGCCACTGTATTCTTGGATTGGAAACTATTAACATCGTTTGTGAGGAAATTCTGGGCTGGGTAGGAATTCAGTCCTATTTTTATAAATGATAGTTTTTAGAGGGATTTCTCGT
>JARGOJ010000409.1:1091-7637 GCA_029210225.1 Planctomycetota bacterium | reverse complement strand
TGCCAAGAAGAAGAACGCCGAGCAAAGCCGCATCGTAAAGGCCTTCGTCAAGGAATATGATCGCCTTTGGGAATTCAATCGCGAGCACATCAGCGCCTTCTCGAAAGCTGTCCTAAGCAAAAAAGGACAAAAGGGCTATCGCACCGTTGTTCCCATTCACTTCGACCGCCCCTATTGGAACAAAGTCATGGTGATGACTCGCAAAGAGCTCACCCCAATCATGGCCATCGCCGCCAAAGCTGGTCTCAAAGGCAATGAGAGTCAATCCTACCTCAGTAAGAACACAGGAAAGCCGCTTCAATCTGTCCGGGGCCAACTTTGCCCAGCCCCCAAAACAAAGAAGAAGAAAACAAGCAAAAAGACGACGAAGAAGACCACCAAGAAAGTCGTCAAGAAAACCACTAAGAAGGTCGTCAAGAAGCCGGATACGAAAGCTCCTGAGAAAGACTCGAAGGCTACGCCAAAGAAAGAAACGAAGAAGGAGCCCAAAAAGCCAGCGAAGAACCGCAGCCCTAAGAAAACCCCCAGCGAAGAAAAGAAGGATCCTAAGAACTAGATCTCCAAGATCGTTCTTGGAGCATCTTGGTTCGTCGTCAAGAGACGTGTGAGCTGTGGGAAACGGACTCGTTTCTCTAGCGTTCTTGCCTATGCCGTTAATGAAGGATCCGTGTCCTGATCGTCGCTGCTGCGAAGTCAGTTACAACTGTTGATCTCCGAGACCTCCAAACAGGCCGTTCACCTCTGTGAACGGCCTGTTTTCGTTTTTCACGCATGAGCGCTGAGCCGATCCCAGCCTGGTCCCAGGTATCAAATGAGCGTCCCAGGTATCTCCGCTGCATTCGTCCCAGGTATCGAATGAGCGTCCCAGGTATCTCCGATACACTCGTCCCAGGTATCGATTTTTGCCGTTCTGGATATCGTCAATCTCCTCCCAGGTATCAAATCATCCGGTGTCCCAGGTATCGATTTCTCGTGTCCCAGGTATCGATCATCTCTTCCCGAATTTCGAGGAGCAACAATCTTTGGGTCTTCACGAATTTGTTTTAGGGAGGTGACGGACACGAGTGCCCAGGGGGCTCACAAGAGTCGATTTGCTAGAGGGCGATTTTAGACTGGTGTCCGAATTTTATCCTACGGGAGAGCGTAGGTATGAAAGAAGAATGTCGTGATTGTCAGAGAGAGCTGAAAGCCCTTAGACGTGATATTCGACTTAATGTTGAAAACATGAATTGATCACGAGTTCTCAACATGGTGTATTTTGAGATGTTGACTTTCGAAATAAGAAAAGGCTCCCTATTGGAAGCCTTTATGGACGAACCCAGATTTGAACTGGGGACACATGGATTTTCAGTCCATTGCTCTACCAACTGAGCTATTCGTCCTTGGTCTTATCTCAACACATTGCTTGTTGAGGGGGGTGATTATAGGGGAGGATGAGCCGCTGTCAAACGGCTGACTGGAAATTATTTGAGCTCTTATTTACGCTCTCTTCAAACCGTGTCTTTCTAGGGCTTCCAGGCGATCGTCCTCAATTTGTTTCTTCAACGCTGCTAAGTTTTCGAAACGCTTCTCTGAACGAATCGATGAAAGTAGCTGAACTTCCAAGCTTTGTCCGTAGAGATCACCTTGAAAATCCAAGAGGTGAACTTCGACGAGCAAGCCTCCGTTTTCTTTAAATGTCGGGCGATGACCAATGTTCACGAGGGAGAGGAATTCCCGACCGTCCTGCAACACCGTCGTTGCCGCATAGACACCGACGGGGGGTAAAGCTTCTTGCGCCAATCTAAGATTCGCGGTCGGGAAGCCGATCGTTCGACCACGTTGATCGCCTTTTATCGTTTTGCCAAACAACGAAAACGGGCGTCCCAGCAATCGCTTGACTGTGTCCAGATCCCCAGCATGGAGTGCTTTTCGAACCCGGGTGCTTGAGATGGGTTTATTGTCGACGAGCAGTGAAAACTCTCGAAGTTCATAGCCGAGGCGCTCGGCGTGCTTTGCGGCGAGGACACTATCGCCTCGACGACCCTTGCCAAAGTGATGGTTCGCGCCGAGCAAGATCTTCTCAGGTTGGATGTGCTTGGCGATGCGTTCGAGGAAATCCTCAGCTTCAACCTCCGCCCACTGAGAATCGAAGGGAAGCACAATGACAGTCTCAGCGCCATATTTCGCGAGATACTGAACTTTGTTTTCGAGGCTTGTTAGCGACGAGGGACCCTTGCCAGTGAGGGTGAAGCGAGGATGGCGATCGAATGTAAGAACACCCACTTCTCCCTTGTCCTCTTTGGCCCAGGCCACGAGGTCACTGAGCAGGCTCTGGTGGCCCTGATGAACTCCGTCGAAGACACCAATAGTGAAAGCGACGGGCTGTCGAAATTGTCCTGGAGAGAGCGTGGCGAGCTCAGTGAAGGAACGCATGGGAGTCGATCTATTAGCCGCAGTCGATGCGTAGAACAGCGCGGCCAAGTTGAATGATATCGCCGTTGACTAAAGCGGATCGTCGCACCTTCTTATGGTTGACGACCAAACCATTGGAGCTCTTGAGGTCAGTCGCGATGAACTTTCCTAGGCGAACTTCAATTTTGATGTGTTCGTCGGAGACCGATGCGTCGTCGATGCTGACTTGACAGCCAGCGCTTCGCCCAACAATCCGGGTTTCCGCGTCAAGGCGATACGACTTCACGGCCTTGCCATCTTGGAAGTAGACAAGACGTCCGGTTCCCCGGTTCATCTTCTTATCTTCCTTCTTTTTCGCTTCGTAGACTTTCTTCTCAGCTTCAAGGTCGGGAATCTCAATGATTTCCGTGCCGCCAGAAGACTTTTTGAGAACTTTCGCGCTCGTCTTCGTGGTCTTTTTCGAGACCTTCGTGCTTGCGACCTTCTTCTCGGTCCGAGCGCTAGACGACGGCGACTTCACCTTCTTTGAGGATGTCTTTGGCGCGCTCTCATCCGCGTCCCCATCAGGAACACGGATCTTTGCGCCGCACTTTTTGCATTTGACTTTCTTGCCTGCAAATTTGGCAGGAACTTTATATTCCTTACCGCAATCTGCGCAGTTGAACCGAATGTTCATCGAGCCTCAAGACCCCTCTTCTTCGTTGAAGACTTAAATTACAGCGCGTGCTCTTCATCTCATCTTCTGAGAAACGAGCTTAAGATCCTACAATTCCCGGCCTTAGGATTCCACTCATGACTGAGTTTTGTCAGATAAATGCTTACGAATTTCAGCTAACTCGCCCTCTAGGGCTTTAACTCGACGGCGAAGCTCAGGACCTTTCTGAAAGGCAATGACACTCTTTTTGGAGTCTTGACCCTCAATCGCTGGACTCCCAAGCCATTTTGACCCTGGCTTGCAGTTCTTACCAATGCCACTCTGAGCACCGACCTGAACCCCATCACCGATCTTCAAGTGGCCAACAACGCCAACCTGCCCGCCAAGAATGACATAGTTTCCGAGTTCAGTCGACCCCGCGATCCCCGCTTGGGCCGCTAAGAAACATCCCTGCCCGATTTCCACATTGTGCGCGACCTGCACTAGATTATCGATCTTTGACCCTCTTCCAATCTTCGTCGACCCCATCACTCCTCTATCAATCGTGGCGTTTGCCCCGACCTCAACACCATCTTCAAGGATCACGTTCCCTGCGTGAGGAATCTTGACATGCTCGCCTTTTAGGAAATCTGTCGCGAAGCCAAAACCGTCACCGCCGATGACCGCTCCCGCTTGCAGAATCACGCCTCGACCGATTTTACTCTCGGCATAAATAGACACATTTGGGTGGATCAGCGTGTCGTCACCAATCTCAACATTTTCACCGATCGAGACCCCAGAATGAATGATCACTCGCTCACCGATTTTTGCTCCCGAACCAACACTTACAAAGGGATGAATGGATACCTCAGAACCAACGCTGGCGCTCTCATGAACGTGAGCCTTTTCACTCACTCCAATCCAGTTATCCTCTTTCTTAAACCAATGTTGCATAAGACGGGCAAAGGCAACATAGGGCATGTTGTGAAGCAGCAAGGCGGTGGAGTTAAAGGCTCGCTTGCGATATTTAGGTTCACAAACGATCGCCGTCGCCTCTGACGTGTCGAGGAGTTTTTCGAATTTCTTGCCGTTAAGAAAAGTCACCGTGCCCGTGACAGCTTTCTCAATAGGAGCCAGAGCTTGGACCGGAGCATCCTTCTGGTCCTCTGGAAAGACCTCTGCTCCAATCAATTCGGCGATTTGTCCCAAGGTCAACATGATCCACCCTTTTCATTCTCATTCGTATCATAGTGAGGGTCTAAAATAGCGAGGCGCTCAGCAAAAGGAAATCATCAAAGGCGATATTTCCACACGGCAAACTCGACAAGCAGGACCAGCAGCGCGAGGGCTAAGATAGGGCGAAAAATCTGTTTCTGGACCGATTCTTCCCTCGCCTCATGAAGACGCCGACCGACTTTCAAGCGCAGTTTGGGAGCGATATTCGACTCTCGGCGGTCGAACAAATTCACTGCGAAAAAACTGTCGCCGTCCGCCTGACTCACCTTGTATACCCCCGACTCCTTCGTGCCCGGAAAGAAGGCGAGGCCATCTCTAGCGACAACTTTGACGATGTCACCCTTGGGATTCGTCACTTCGACCCCGAGATCACTTCGAGGCAAGCGAATCGGTAGGGGCTCACCCACCTCAACTTGGTAGGGGTGACCATCCCGACCCTGATTTAATGCGGACGTGACGACATTTCTCAAGAAGATCGGGAAACTCAGATGCAGAGGCCAGTTCGATTCCCTCAACGCAAACCCAAGAACAATATGCTCGATATCCCGATCATAGAACGCCGCACTCACCGCCTTTCCGTCAACCTCCATAAGAGAAAGGCCCGTTTCTCCCAAGACAATCTGACGAGCCCGGCGAATCGCGAGGGTGCTAGGGTCGACATAAATCATCCGCTCATAGTCACGATTCCAACTGTTCACTATCCCAGGGCCAAAAGAGTCACCCCATGACAGTCGCCCCTCCAAGTTGGGTGGCATGATGAAGAGGCAAGGCACAGGGGGTAGCACCTCTGGGATAGGCACTTGGTCGAAGATAATCAAGCGCGCCCCCGCCGCCTTCTCGGCATCGTAACTGGGAATGACCTTCATGACGATTCGCTCGTCCGCTGCGATCGCCCGCTCAAACAACTCAGGGTCCTTAGAGAGAACGAGGACCTCACTCTTCGCCGCAGGCGGAATCACCGCGAACGCACGGTTGTCCAAGGCCAGATCGTCAAGTTTCGCTTTCTCATTCAATGCGCTCAATTCAACCCGGATAGGTCCAGACTCGACGGATCCAAGTCGGAACAACGTGGAGCGACTCTCCCCCGGACCAAGGGTGACTTTTCGTGCGCCCAACAACTTTTCGAAGCGGCGGGCGGAGAGCGTTACAGTCCGCTCACGAGAAGAGAAATTTTCAACGGTCGTGAAGAGCGAGTGCTTCGGCGCCTCTTCGTCGCTTGTCTGAACATTCAATTGGGTAATAGCGAGGTTATCGTTGCTCTCCCCAATCTTTTGGAAGACGACTTTCTCAGGGAGGTCTAGATTCCCCTGAAGGTCCTCCGTCGCACCATCACTTAAAACCACCAACTCCAAGTTTTCCGTCGCAGCTCGCGACCGCAATGTCGCAGCGGCAAGCAAGAGCGCTTCGTCGAGGCGAGTCTTCCCTTCCTCAATCGTTATCTTCCGAACAGACCGCAGGAGAACCTCTTTGTATTCCGTCCATGGCTGTAACGCTCGTGCGGCGCTCCCAACCGTGACGATCATCATTCGATCACCAGAATTCATCGCGTTGATTCGATCCACCGCGAGCGATCGAGCCACCTCCAATCGTGTTCTCCGATCGCTCTCCATGGTCTGCATCGAACTTGAGACATCGATAATCAATAACGTTGACGTTGCATCTCTGCGCTGGAATGCAAGAACCGGCTTCCCTAAAGCGTAAGTCAGCAAGGCCAAGATAAAGAGTTGGAGCGCTAAGAGCAGCTGCCGTCGAAGCTTCTGAAATGGAGCGCTGGCATCTAGGTCCTTCTGAACTTCCGTCCAAAAGAACAAAGTCGAAACTGGACGAGGCTTCCGTTGACGCTTCAAGAGATAAAAGAGAATCACGATGAAGGCCAATAAAAAGGTCAGCAAGCCCCAAGGATTGAGAAAGGAGACATCTAAAAGAAGGTGCCCAATGAGCAAAGGCAAAGTCGTAAGCAACAGCAAACCCAAGGCCGTCTTCAATGAAGACACTTTCGCGCTTCGTCGCTGCGCCGTCTTCTCTTGGCCAGCGTCCTCAGTCACGAAGGCTCGCTTATTTCGCCTGCCGTAGATTCTCCTCCACAGCTCTCCCTAGGAATCCGGGCGATGAGACCTCTCACTAACTCCGGCAGATCTTCACGTTCAGTCTTGTCACATTCACGACACGCATCCGGAAGCTGGGTCGCTTCGCAGTTGCTGCACTCCTCGTAAAAAACCATGGTGTGAACTAATTCTTGCTTAAGATCCTCAAGCTGAGAGATCTGTTCTTCTATACGGCCT